>NZ_JASJXG010000049.1:0-34389 GCF_035018765.1 Variovorax sp. RTB1 | reverse complement strand
GTGTCCACCTATTTGTAGTGGACACCATCGTCGGCTTCTGGACACCAACTCTCAAGATGCCGTGGCTGGTCGCTTACCGGCTACGACCCATCGCAAAGGCAGACCTGAATGGCGCAGATCGAAGAACTCGAAATGGGCGCGCACCGCGCGCAACTCACCGCCAACCTGCAAGGCCTGGTCGAGAAGTACCGGTCGATCTTTGAACGGGACGTACCCGAGGTCGATGAAACCCTGTCGAGGCAACTGATTCCCAGGGCACTGCGTCAGGCGCTTGATGACATCGATGCCGGTTCGGAGTAAGCGTCCAGTTAACCCACCTTGAGTTCGGTCGTTGAGACATAGACCGTGGTGTCCATCTAAAGTTGGCTGGACATCATCAATGGACGTCAATCCGAAGCAACGGCGCCGTCACAGCGCAGAGTTCAAGGCGCAGGTCCTTGCTGCCTGCAGAGAGCCAAGGGCATCAGTTGCGGCAGTTGCACTGTCCTACAAGTTGAACGACAACCTGGTGCACCAATGGCGTCGCGGACGCGGGGCGAGTCCGGTCTCAACGTTAACGTCAACGTCAACGTCAACGACGGTTGCCGAGTCGGCGCCCCAGTTCATCGCACTGTCCTTGCCCCCGCCGGCACTGCCACCTTCAGCACCGCCCTCGGCGCCGGCGCCAGCAGTTGCTTGTGTCGCTGTCGCTGCCGAGGCCATCCACCTCGAGTTCAAACGCGGCGTGCTCGGTGTGAGCGTGACCTGGCCGGTCTCGGCAGCAGCGGACTGCGCAGCGTGGCTGCGCGAGGTGTTGCGATGATCCGCATCGATGCGCTGTGGCTGTGCACGAAGCCCGTGGACATGCGCGCTGGCGCCGAGCGCCTGCTCGCGCATGTGGTCCATGCTCTGGGCAGCGCGAACGCGCATCACGGCTACCTGTTTGCCAATGCACGGGCCACACGCATCAAGATGATCGTGCACGACGGCTTCGGGGTCTGGTGCGCTGCAAGACGGTTGAACGTCGGTCACTTCGTGTGGCTACGCGAGATTGATGTGGTCAGGCCGATCGCACTGACGCAAGCGCAGTTCGATGCGCTCGTGGTCGGGCTGCCCTGGCAGCGCCTGCCCGAGATGAGCACGATCACCCGGCTCTGACGCTGAGCCCGCGGCGGGTGCTTTGACAGCGCATCCCCCAGTGGCGATAGGCCGCTGGAATCGGCATGATTGATACATGCAAGCGTTGCACGATCTGAAGGACGAAGACCTGCAAGGTCTGGCGCCCGAGGCCATCGCCGCACTCGCGCAGCAGATGCTTCAACGCCTGCGCCAGCAGGACAACGAGATCAGGTTCAAGGACGCCAAGATCGAGAAGATCACGTTCCAGCTCGCACGGCTGAAGGCATGGAAGTTCGGCGCCAAGACCGAGGCGATGAGCGCCGAGCAGCGCCGTCGCTTCGAGGAGACGCTGGCCGAGGATGAAGCCAGTTTGCAGGCGCAACTGGAGCAAGCCAGGGGCGAAGCACCGACGCCGTCCAAGGACGACGCGAACACCAAGCGCAAGCCACGTCGTCGACTACTGCCTGATCATCTTCGCCGGGTTGAACACCATCATGAACCGAAGAACACGAGCTGCCCGAGCCCGATGTGCGGCAAGCCGATGGTGCGTGTGGGCGAGGACATCAGCGAGAAGCTGGACATCGTGCCGGCAGAGTTCTTCGTGCACCGCCACATCTACGGCAAGTGGGCATGCCGCTGCTGCGAGTGCCTGGTGCAAGAGGCCGTTGCGCCGCAGATCATCGACGGCGGCATGCCGGCGGCCGGCTTGATCGCGCACACGATGGTCAGCCACTTCGTGGACCATCTGCCGTACTACCGGATGGAGTCCATCAACGCACGCTCGAACGTGCACACGCCGCGCTCCACGCTGGCGAGTTGGTCCGGGCAAGGCGGCGCAGCCCTCATACCGCTGTACGACGCGCACAAACGCTTCGTGCTGTCGGCGCAGGTGCTGCATGCCGACGAGACGCCGGTGGCCATGCTCGATCCGGGGCGGGGCAAGACCAAACGGGCCTATATCTGGGCCTACGCACGCGGCGCCTTCGATCCGGTGCGCGGTGTGATCTATGACTTCTGCGTCGGGCGGGGTGCGCAGTACCCCGTGGCCTTCCTCGGCCCGAATGATGACGGGCACGGCGCAACGGCGTGGCGCCGCACATTGGTGCGCGATGAATACGCCGTCTATGACAAGGTGATGGCCGCCCAGTCCGGACGCATTCCTGCCGGATGTCTTGCGCACGCCAGACGCAAGTTCGACGAGCTGCTGCGCGACGGGGGCAGGAGCGCGGTCGCCGATGAGGCGTTGCGACGCATCGCGCAGATCTACCGGCTCGAGCGTGAGCTGGCCGCCTTGACGACCGAAGAGCGACTGGCCAGAAGGCAAACGGACGCCCGGCCGCTGTGGGAAAAGCTGCATGCCTGGCTGCGTCTTGAGCGAAGCCGTGTGCCTGACGGCAGTTCGACGGCCAAGGCGCTGAACTACAGCCTGAACGCCTGGACAGCGCTCACGCAGAACCTGCTGGATGGCGACGTCAACGTGGACAACAACCATTGCGAGAACTAGATCCGTCCGTGGGCTCTCGGAAGGCGAGCCTGGTTGTTCGCCGGCAGCGAACTGGCGGGTCAACGGGCTGCGGTCGTGGTGAGCCTGGTGCAGTCGGCCAAGTTGCATGGCCACGATCCGTGGGCCTACCTGAAGGACGTGCTCACGCGACTGCCGACACATCTGAACAGCCGCACAGACGAGTTGCTTCCGCACCTCTGGCAGCCCGCAAACTGATCAACACATCGCTTAACGGGCTTCGCTAATTGCCGTCAAGGTGGGACGGCTGGCCGCTTACGGTTCGGATGCCGGCGTGCAGGGATGAGCGCGCATTCGCTGATCGCGACGGCGCGGGCCATGGTCGCTGGAGACAAGGGCCTGTTGGCGATGGACGAGAGCAACGGCACCTGCAACCAACGCTTCGCAAACGTTGGCATTCCACAAACGGTCGAGATGCGACGCGTCTACCGCGAGTTGCTGCTGACCGCGCCGGGACTGGGCGCCTGCATCAGCGGCGTGATCCTGTACGACGAGACCATCCGGCAGCGGGCGGCCGATGGCACGCCGCTCGTTCAGGTCGCACTGGACGCCGAGCTGCTTGTCGGCATCAAGGTAGACACCGGCGCCAAGGCGTTCGCTGCGCATCCGGGGGAGAAGGTGACCGAGGGGCTGGACGGTTTGCGCGAGCGCCTCCAGGCCTACTTCACGATGGGTGCCCGATTTGCGAAGTGGCGGGCCGTGATCGCCGTCAACAACACGCACCTGCCCACCGCGGCCTGCATCGAAAGCAACGCCCATGCATTGGCCCGTTACGCAGCCTTGTGCCAGCAGGCGGGCCTCGTGCCGATCATCGAGCCCGAAGTCCTGATGTCGGGAACCCACACATCGGATCGTTGCCAGGACGTCACCGAGGCCGTCCTGCGCAGCGTCTTCAGACAACTCACGCTGCAAGGCGCTGTGCTGGAAGCAATGATCCTGAAGCCCAACATGGTGATCGCCGGTCTGGCCTGCACAACGCAGAACACGGCGGCCGAGGTGGTCGATTCGACGGTGCAGTGTCTGCTGCGCACGGTTCGGGCGGCCAGTCTGGTGCATTGGCCAGCAGCAGGCTAAACGCCATGCACGACGGCCATGGCAGACCAGTGCCGGGCACTTCATCCAGCGCTGCGTTCATCGATCGGGCCCTCCCCTGGCGGCTGTCGTTCTCATTCGCGCGGGCGATCCAGCACTCCGCCCTGGAGATCTGGGCCGGTAAGGAGGCGAACCGGGTCGCAGCGCAACTCGCGCTGGTGCATCGCGCCCAGTGCAACTGCGCAGCCTTGAAGGGCGAGTACAGCGCAGCGATGGAAGGTTCATGACCGCGCCGCTTCAGATCTACTTCATTCGCCATGGCGAAACCGCGTGGTCGCCTTCGGGCCAACACACCGGGCGTACCGAATCGCCGCTGACATCGCATGGCCAGGAATTGGCGCGGCACTCGGCAACGACGCTGAAGGGCATCGTCTTTTCGCTGGTGTTGACCAGCCCACGGCTTCGCGCCGGGGCCACCTGCGAACTGGCAGGTTTGGGTGGGAGTGCGCAGACGGAGCCGAACCTGGCCGAATGGGACTACGGCGACTACGAAGGGCTGCGCACCGCCGAGATTCGCCAGTTGCATCCGGACGGGATGTCTGGGAAGCCGGGTGCCCGGGCGGAGAGAGTCCTTCCGACGCCAGTGGCCGCGCAGACCAACTCATCACCCGGCTGCGCGACCTCACCGGCAAGGTCGCGCTCTTCTCACACGGCCAGTTCGGACGCGCGCTTGCCGCCCGATGGGTCGGCCTGCCGGTGACCGAGGAACAGCTTTTCGCGATTGATCCGGCGTCGATCGGCATCTTTGGCTTCGAGACCGACCACCCCGAACGACGCGTCATCTCCCTGTGGAACCCCAGGGCCGACGGCCGACTGACGCCACCCTAAATGCCCGTCGGATAGGTCTGAGGCGCCTCGCGGTTGCTCCACGCCACGCCCGCTTCCAGCGGCTCCAGGCTGCTCGTTTCGTCGATGTGCACGATTGCATCGAACTGCTGATCCAGGAGCGTGTGGAAGTAATGGCTCTGACGCTCAGTCTCCGGGCGGTAGATCACGCCGATGGCGCGTTGAAGTCGCCGCGACGCCACCAATGAGCGCAGCGCTTCGTCACCGCGCAGGGGCAACAGAAACTCTGGCACGCCGGTGCGGTGAAACACGTCTTCCCAGCTGTGGGCCAAGCCAGCGCGCACGCGCTTGCGCTGCGCGGGCTCGTCCCAGTTGGATGCAGCGGTGACCCAACCGTGGTGAGTGCTGAAGCCCACCAGGGCCGCGTCACTCGCGTAGCGGTCGCGTACCAGTTGCCCGACATTAAATTCGCCGCGTTCGGCCATCTCCGTGGCGGAGGCATCGCCAAGATGAGAGTTGTGCGCCCAAAGCGCGATTCGCGGCGGTGTGCCGGTTGCGGCCAAGTGGGCTTCCAGCGCGACCAAGGTCTCGACCATGTGGCTGTCTCGCAGGTTCCAGGAGGACACACGGGCCTTGAACATGGTTCGGTAGTACTCTTCCGCGTTGCGAACAAGGCGCGCGTTCTGCTGCGCATGGAAGGCTTCATCCCGGTCCGGACCCGGCGGCAACGGCGCCGCGATAGCTCGAAGGGCCATATCGCGCAGGACTTGCACGACCTCGTCCTCACAACTTTCCTGGAGGCCGAAGCTAGCGGCGTATCCGTAGGCCTGAGCGTCTTCTGCGGCATGGTCGAAGCAGCCGTAGCGAGCCTTGGCACGTTGCGCCGCTTCAGGGTCGACTTTGGCGAGGTAGGTGAGCACCACCTGCATGGAGTTGAACAGACTGTAGAGGTCGAGCCCGTAGAAGCCAACCTGGTTGCCGGGGCTGAGGGTGGCGTTGTGGTCGCGCAGCCATTCGACAAACTCCCGCACGACCGTGTTGCGCCACATCCAGGCTGGAAAGCGCCGGAAGCCTGACAGGGCTGTGGCGGCGTCAAAATCGTCCGACAGACCGCGCACGTAGCGATTGACTCGCCACGCGTCGGGCCAGTCGGCCTCCACGGCGACAGCGGTGAAGCGCTTCTCAACGATCAGCCGCTTGGTGATCTCTGCTCGTTCGCGGTAGAACTCATGGGTGCCGTGGGACGCTTCGCCCAGCAGGGCAAAGCGTGCGCCGCCGATCAACGCCAACAGGCGGTCGTACCGACGAGCATCCACGCTCAACGGTTGCATGTGCGCGCGCAGGCCTTCCAGCAAACCGGCGTCTCCGAGGTGGTTCTTGGTATCCTGCAGATTCATGGCGCAGACTTCTCGCCGATGCACGAGTGCATGGCGTGCCAAGAGATGGCAAAGGCCTTGACTCCGTCGCGCTGTGGTTGCTGCGCAAGTGCATCGTCGTCCACACCCTCGCGCCTCAACTCCTGGAGCACCGCTTCGGCATAGCCCCCATCAGCGAGCATGGCCGCGCCGACTGCACCATGGTCCGCAAAGGCCAGCAGTGTCTTTTCCGAAAGCGCGTTGATGCTGTCGGGTGAGATCAACGCTTCGACATAGAGCGTATCGGACGCCGCCGGGTCCTGGGTGCAGGTGCCGGTCCAGAGCAGGCGCTGCGGCCTGGCGCCTGCCTCGGCGAGTCGCTGCCAGCGGTCGGATGCAAGCAACTCGCAGTGCGCGCGATACGTCAACATCGCCACGGCGATGCCCAGACGGTTGTGAAAAGGCGGTGAAATCTCCTCCCTCACGGACACGTCCCATGGGCTGACGTTCATCGATGCGACCGACGTGACCTTGAGATGCAGGCCCGCAGCCAGGCGCCGTTCGATGCCGCGCATGTAGGCGCCTGCCGCGGCCAGGTAATGCTCACAAGAGAAAAGCAAGCTGACGTTGACCGGCACGCCATCGAAGATGAGTTCCTCTACCGCGCGGAGGCCCTCGGGCGTGCCCGGTATCTGGATGAACAGGTTCGGCAATGCGGCCCGTTCATGAAGTTTCGATGCGGCTCGAATGGTGTGCGCGGTGTTGTCTGCCAGCAGGGGCGACACACTCAGCGACACCCAGCCATCGACGCCTTCGCTCGCATCGAAGGCCGGTCGCAGCAGGCCAGCTGCTTGCGTGAGGTCTTCCAGCGCCAGCTCGAAGAACAACTCTTCGCCCGCCAGGCCGGCGGCATGCAGCACGCGAATGCTGTCGTCGTAGGCATGTGTGCCCGAACCCTGCTCGAAGATCGACTGGCTGCAGGTCAGCCCCGTGACGGAGAACTCGGCGACGTAGCGCTCCAGGGAACCGCTCTGCAACAGGGGTCGGCTGATGCTGTCCAACCAGAGTCGCTGCCCCAGGCTTTGCAGTTGACGAATGTGTTCGTTCATGGCTTTCGTCGATACCTCATGCTGCGCGAGGCGCTGTCTTTTCGCCGAGATGGCGCGGTCTGCACGTCGAGCTTCCGGCAGCCGTCGGGCGTTCGTCTGTGCGCTGCCGCACTTCACGTCCCGGGCAGATCAAGCGACCGCACCGAACAGCGCACCGGCGCCAGCCGTGACGGCCATCGCGACAGCGCCCCAGAACGCGACACGCCACGTTCCGTTCCAGACCGGAGCCCCACCGACCTGCGCCGAGACGGCACCCAGCCCGGCCAGGAAGCCAAGCGATGCGAGGGACATCCAGAGGATCAGGTGTGCCGGCGAGGCCGTGACCACCACGGCTATCGGCAACAGCGCGCCGACCGAGAAGCTGGCCGCCGAAGCCAATGCGGCCTGTGTCGGACGCGCAGCGGTCGTGGCGGAGAACCCCAGCTCGTCGCGGGCATGCGCACCCAGTGCGTCATGGGCCATCAGCTCGCCAGCCACCTCGTCGGCCAGTGGCCGGTCGAGGCCCCGGCCAACGTAGATTCCTGCAAGCTCCCGTTGTTCGCCCACTGGGTCCTTCTTCAGTTCTGCCCTTTCCCGGTTCAGGTCGGCGTTCTCTGTGTCCTCCTGCGAGTGGACGGAGACGAACTCACCCGCGGCCATCGACATGGCGCCGGCGATCAGCCCCGAGACACTGGTCAGCAGAATGGTCCGATGCTCGGCACCTGCAGCGGCCACGCCAAGTACCAAGCAGGCGGTCGACACGATGCCGTCGTTGGCCCCGAGCACGGCGGCCCGCAACCAGCCGATGCGATCACTGTGGTGATGCTCTGCGTGACGACCCCACTTCGCGATGGACCCCCTCGGTCGGGGTGCGGTGTGGTGGGTTGACGGGGTCTCGCGTGGCATGGCGGTTGTCCTATGCGGTGAGGGGGTCGGTCGAGACCTGCGACTCGAGCATGACCGTGCCCATGCGCACCACGTAGGCGCAATCGCCGCGGGGCTGGAGTACCAAGCCGCTTCGTGTGCGGTCGTCAGGCCGCCAGCGCTTCCTTGGTCAAACTCCAGGCCTGCGACAGCTTGGCGCCGCGCACGTGGTGCGCGCTCTTGACCCGCTTCACGCGGTCTTCAATCTTGGTCTTGACGTCGCCCTTGGCCTGGGCCAACTGAGCCTTCAGCGATTCGGCCTTGGCATCGGCCTCCTGCTTCAGCGTCTCGACCCGTTGCTTGGCTCGTTGGACGGCAGCGTCGAGACCGGCCTTCGCTGTCGTGAGCTTGGACTCCAATTTCGTCTGGGCCGCGCCGCTAGCATGCGACGCTTCGGCTTCCAGATCCTTGATCTCCGACTTGAGCGCCGCGATGTCGTGGTCGTACTGCGCTTCGGCCACTTCGGTGCGGGTGTGCCGGAAGATCTGGCCGCCAGCTGCCTCCAGGGCCGCATCGACCGGCATGACCCATTCCTCTTCGACTTCGGCCAAGAGCGCCACCTTGCCAGGCTTCAGCAACCTCTCCGTCTCCTCGACAAAGTCGAGGCCGACACCGGCCACCCAGAGGTCACGCACCGCGCCGGCGACGGCCCCGGTCATCGCACCGACGGCCATGAGAACCGGCCCACCGAGCAGGCCGATCAAGCCCCCGACCGCCAGACCGACGCCGGTGCCGACCGGCCCCGAGTCCATGGACTTCTTCACGGTCACCTTGCCGTTGGCGTCCTTCACCAGCACGCCCGTGGCGTACAGCGTGATGTCACCGTCGGCGTGCAACTTGTGCAGGGCCTGAAGCCCAGCGTCCGCCGCGGCTTCGTTGTCGAAGATCGATACCAACATCTTGTTCATGTCAACTCCAGTTCTGGTTCATTCACGCCGATCGCCGCACGAGCGCTTGATGTCAGCCGGTGGCCGTTTCGATCGACTTGCGAAGCCGAGCCATGGCGGCACTCGCGTCCGCCTCGAATTCCTTCCAGCGCGCCGCAGTCGCCTGCTTCATTTCGGTCAACTTGGCCTCGGCGCTCTTGACGTCGCCCTTGAGTGTGGTGATCTGCCCGTCGATTCGGGACTTGGCATCGGCGCTGGCCGCGCCGGCCTTCTTCTCCAGGTCGACGACCTTGGCCTTGCCTTTGGCGATGTCCTTGTCGGCCGCGGCGACGAACTGGTCGCGCGTCGCGTAGTCTTTGATGTACGAGAACTCCGGCATCGCCTTGATCGTGTCGGGGGTCGCGCCAGCCATCACCAACTTTCCCGCCTTGTCCTGAATCTGCGTGACCGGGATCGCCACGTCATGCCGACCGATACCCACGAAGCCGCCGGCACCGACGATGACGAAGGACACGTTCTTGTCCGGCGAGATGATCAGGTCCTCGACCTTGCCGACCTTGAGGCCGGCGTCGTTGTAGATGGTCTTGCCCATCAGCGTCTTCTTGACGCTCCATCCTTGGGCGAGTTGGATCGACTCGGTGACGGTGGCTTCCACCGTGGTGGTCGCGCCGGCGACCTGAGACCAGGCAGGCGCGGCAACGCACAGCGTGCCGAGGAAAGTCAGTGCCACGGTGAGGGCGGATGGGTGCATTCTCATGATTCAGTTCCTTGTTTGTTCGTACCAATGGGCGATCGGCGGAGTGGACCGTCTCAGGTGGGTTGTAGGAGCTTGCAGCCAGTCCGTCTGTTCGACACCGCACGCGGCCGAATGCCTTCCGCACGGCGAAACCAAGCGAAAAGTCATGCAAGTTGTTCAGACTTGCGCGGACCCACCGTCTGCGACAGCAGCAGTTGATGATCGGCATCCAGTCCCATCGCCCGCGACAGCGCATCGCGATCGAACCAGGCACGGATCACGGTCGCCAGGCCTTCGGACGCACAGTAGAGGTAGACGTTCTGCGCCATCGCGCCGGCCGTCGCGAAGGCATAGGCCTCGCGCTGCGCAGCAGGCACGTGTTTCATGCGCGTGTGATCCGCGACGAAGACGAGGTCGAGCGGCGCGGCGTCCACGAAGTCCTGGTTGCCGGTGACACGCCGGACATCACTCGCAACCATCTTCAACAACGCGTGAGGCACAGGCTCATAGAGAAAGATGCCTTGTGGCATGGCCACGTAGATCAGAACCTCCTGCGCGTTCATCGCACTCGGCGTTGTTCTGCCACCGAGCTCATGTCGGTTGATGCCGCCTGCGGCCCACAACAGATCCGACAGCGCCTGCTCGGGCAGTGGCCCGGGCGCAAAGTCACGTTGCGACTGCCGACTCGACAGCGCCGACATCAGAGGCATGCCGCCGCTGAGCGAAGGAGACGGCAGGGATCGTAGCGTGGCGGCATCGCCGACAGGAGGCAACGGCTTCAGCTGACCCATGAGCCCGAGCGCGAGTTTGGTCAGGGTGTTCATGACACCGGGGCTTCGAGCCTGTCCATGTCGTGGACCTCTCGTTCGTACGCCGTGGGGCCCTTGAGGACAATCGTCTTCCTCCCTCCGTCGTAGTCGGCAACGACGAACTCACGATCGGGGAGGTGACCATGGATCGACGGGAACAACGCGAACACCTGGTCGCCCGCATCGAGCGCATCGACCGCCTCGCCAACGGGCGCGACGAGCTCCGGGCTTGCCCACACCTCTGGCGTTCTGGAGCAGTCGAACCTCGTGTTCATGGGCACGAACGTCGTCTCGGGTGCGGCGACAGCGCTCGTGGTGGCCACTGGCAGCCGCACCTACTTCGGCACGCTGGCTTCCAGGGCCACGGCAGTCGACCCGACGCCCAACGCCTTTCAGGCTGGGGTCAACAGCGTGAGCTGGTTGCTGATCCGGTTCGCGCTGGTGATGGTGCCGATCGTCTTCTTGGTCAACGGCTTCACAAAGGGTGACTGGCTGCAGGCCTTTCTGTTCGCGCTGTCGGTGGCCGTCGGACTGACACCCGAAATGCTGCCGATGATCGTGACCTCGACACTGGCAAAGGGCGCGGTCCTGCTCTCGCGCAAGAAGGTAGTCGTCAAGCGCCTCGACGCGATTCAGAACTTCGGCGCGATGGACGTGCTGTGCACCGACAAGACAGGCACACTGACGCAGGACAAGATCGCTCTCGCGCGCCACGCCGATGCCTACGGCCAGGACACCGACGAGGTGCTGAACTTCGCCTTCCTCAACAGCTTCTACCAGACCGGCCTGAAGAACCTGTTGGACCGCGCGGTGCTGGCCCGCGTGGAACTGGCGGCCGAGTTGAAGCTGAAGGATGCCTACCGCAAGGTCGACGAAATCCCCTTCGACTTCGAACGCCGGCGCATGTCGGTGGTGGTCGCGGCGCTGGTGGCAGGGCAGGACCAGCACCACGAGTTGATCTGCAAGGGCGCGGTCGAAGAGGTGCTGGCCGCTTGCACCGATGTGCGCACACAGGACCCGACCGATGCCAGCCTGGACGGCGAGCGCACCATGCCCACCCTGCCCCTGGACGCCGCGCTGCTGGCCCGCACCCAGGCCGTCACGGCGGGTCTGAACGCCGAAGGGCTGCGCGTGGTGGCGGTGGCCGTCAAGACGCTGCCGCCGGGGCAAACCACATACTCGGTGGCGGACAAGATCGGGCTGACGCTGATCGGCTACATCGCCTTTCTGGATCCGCCCAAAGAATCCGCTGCGCCTGCGCTGAAGAAGCTGGCCGCGCACGGCATCACCGTCAAGGTGCTGACCGGCGACAACGACCTCGTCACCCGCCAAGTCTGCCACCAGGTGGGCCTGCCTTCCGAAGCTGTTCTGTTGGGCGCACAGATCGAGTCCCTGAGCGACGAGGCGCTGAAGGCCGCCGCCGAATCCCACAGCATCTTCGCCAAGCTCAGCCCGCTGCACAAAGAGCGCATCGTGCGGGCGCTGCGCGCCAGCGGTCACGTGGTGGGCTTCATGGGCGACGGGATCAACGACGCGCCGGCCCTGCGCGCGGCCGACATCGGCATCTCGGTCGATTCGGCGGTCGACATCGCCAAGGAAGCCGCCGACATCATCCTGCTCGAAAAGAGCCTGCTGGTGCTCGACGACGGTGTGGTCGAAGGCCGCACCACGTTCTGCAACATGCTGAAGTACATCCGCATGACGGCGAGCTCGAACTTCGGCAACGTGCTGTCGGTGCTGGTGGCGAGCGCCTTCCTGCCGTTCCTGCCGATGCTGCCCCTGCAACTGCTGGTTCAGAACCTGCTCTACGACATCGGCCAGACCGGCATCCCGTTCGACAACGTCGATGCCGAGCTTGTCGCGAAGCCGCTCAAGTGGAACCCGAGAGACATCGGCCGTTTCATGCTGTTCTTTGGGCCCATCAGCTCGGTGTTCGACATCGCCACCTTTGCACTCATGTGGTGGGTGTTCGACGCGAACAGCGTGGCGCGGCAGACGCTATTCCAGTCCGGCTGGTTCGTGGTCGGTCTGCTGACGCAGACGCTGGTCGTGCACATGATCAGAACGCCCAAGCTGCCCTTCATCGAGAGCCGGGCATCGGCGCCGCTGATCGTGATGACGGTCGCGATCATGGCGCTGGGCCTGTGGCTGCCGATGGGGCCGCTGGCAGGCGACTTCAGGCTCCAGGCGCTGCCGGCCAGCTACTTCGTCTGGCTCGCCGGGATCCTGCTGGCCTACTGCACGTTGACCACCGTGATGAAGCGGATCTACGTTCGCCGCTTTGGCTGGCAGTGAGCCGTGTCGTTCCAGAGCAAATTGAGGCGATGCTGTGTGGGTTGCAGCACAGAGGCAGCGCCATCCAGGATCGATGATGGCCTCGGCAGTTGGGGGAACCATTACATGACGCCGAACGCAATCATCACAACGCTCCTCTTCGCGGTGGCAATCGGTACAGGCACGAAGGCTTCGGCGAACGATAGCAACGATCTCGCGACGGCGCCATCGAAGCCCCTCTCCGGGGCCCCGTCGGGAACTGTCGCGGCTGCGCGCGCCGCATCTTCGACAAAGACTTGCCGAGCAGACGAAGACACCCTCAGGGTACTGAAGCTAACGACCTTCGATGGCGGGGTACGGGTGGACTATGAATTCGTCGTGTCCGGCCGCGCGACCTGGACCAACATGAACCGCCCTCTCCTACGGCAATTCGGCATCCGGGCTGCAGGGACGTTCTGCCTGCCCAAGGATACTCGACTCGCCGACGAGAGCGACTACGACTGAACGTCGAGCTCGGAACTGCTGAACAGCGGCGGAAGACGCCTCTTCGTTGAACGGAATGCGACGCGGATTGCGCGGACAGGCCGACACCTTGGGTATTGCAGCGACACGCTGCGATGGCTCAAGTGCTCAAGCGAACCGTTGGTATGCAATGCCGATTCGCCGCATTGCATCGGATTCGCGATGCCACGCCCGCAGTGCGCCGAAATCTCCGAGACAGAAGAGCCTGGCGGCTTCGACGTGCGGATCTGTTTGTGCCGAGACCAGCAAGAACGACCTCGCCTGCCAGTCCGGCAACTCACGGGGGTGAGCAAAGCCTATTCCGGAAATCGCTGTCATCCGGTCGCAGTAGTCGAGCAGCCCGTAGAGCTCAGCAAACGTGTCCGGTCGCCGTTCGAACCCGAAGCGGTCCAGTACCCGTCGCAACATGGCATCGCCCAAATCGTTGTAGACAATCCTGGCAGCAGGTTCTGGGCCGTCGGCGCTCGCGCCCATCAACTCCAAGACGGCAGCGAAGTCGGCGTCGAGGTGCGACGGTTCGCCGTCGGGTCG
Organism: Variovorax sp. RTB1; assembly: GCF_035018765.1. Taxonomy (NCBI): domain Bacteria; kingdom Pseudomonadati; phylum Pseudomonadota; class Betaproteobacteria; order Burkholderiales; family Comamonadaceae; genus Variovorax; species Variovorax sp. RTB1. Next base: position 20,765 of record NZ_JASJXG010000049.1, on the reverse strand, counting down.
CGTTTGGTCGCATCGTCTCGGCCTTCCGACGACGATGAAATTAGGCAGGTCGCTGAGCACAAAGTTCGTCATTGGACCGTGGGCGCGATTTCGCTACTTGAAGAGCGCGAGCAATGTGACAGTAGCGGCCGTGGCCGCCAGCACAGACCACAGGACTTTGCGGTCGCGAGGCTTCATGGCAGGAGGCTCAAGGTGCCGATGGCTCGGACGAAACAATTCTCCATGGTCGATTTCCGAAGAGACTTCAGTCTCTGATGCAGGTAGTTCGCTCATGGGGCCCAATCGGTCTCAAAGTCGCGGCAGCGTTTCAGCTATGCCGCCACGTGTCGTGGCAACAGTCGTTCGTATTCGCCCCGCACTGCGAGGTAGCACTCGCAAGCCGCGTCCTCGACACCCGAGCGGCTGAGGACGGTGATATTTCCCGCCTTGAAGCTGATGAGCCCCTTCGTCCGAAGCTCATTCTCGGCATCGAGCACCACGTCCCGCTTGACGCCCAGCATGTTGGCGATGAGCTGCTGCGTCATCCTGAGCTCGTTGGCCGGCAGCCGGTCCAGACTCAACAGCAACCAGCGGCAAAGCTGTTGCTCCAGAGTGTGGTGTTTGTTGCACGCCGCGGTTTGCACCATCTGAGCGATGAGCGCCTGCGTGAACCGGAGCAGTAAGTGCATTACGGGCGCCTCTTGGAATTCCTCTTTGATGATGGCCGCTGGCAGCCGGTAAGCCTGACCCGCGTCCTGCACCACGGCACGACTGGAAGTGGATTCGCCACCCATGAAAAGGGGAATCCCAACCAGTCCTTCGAAGCCGACGACCGCGATCTCCGCCGACTCGCCGTTCTTCATCACGTACAGCATCGAAATGATGGAAGTCGTCGGGAAGTAAACATGGGTCATCGTGCTGCCGGGCTCGTAGAGAACCTCTCCGAGCATCAGATGCACGAGTTCAAGTTGGGGCAGCCAGCGCTTCCACTCGGCCGCAGGCAGCGAGGCGAGCAGATGATTCTTCTTCGGGTCGGAACGAGTCATGAAAGTTCGCTTGAGTTGCGGGTAGATAGCGGGAGGCAAGTCGGTCTTTCAGACACCCTAGCGGCGAGCAAGCCGGGCCGTCTGTACGTTGACGCACGCGCAGCGCGGCTATATCGCTTTCAGGGCAGGCAACAAGCGGTCGTATTCCTTCTTCACCACCGCGTAGCACTCGCAAGTTCTCTTCTCGAGCCCGGGCCTGTCGAGAACGGTGATGTGCCCACGCGCGTACTGAATGAGCCCTGCCTTTTGGAGTTTCAGGGCTGCCTCCGTCACTCCCTCCCGGCGAACGCCGAGCATGTTGGAGATGAGTTCCTGCGTCATGACCAGCTCGTTTCCGGTCAGCCGGTCCAGGCTGAGCAGAAGCCAGCGGCACAGTTGCTGGTCCAACGAATGGTGCCGATTGCAAACCGCGGTTTGCGACATTTGGGTAATCAGCGCCTGCGTGTACCGCAGGAGCAGATGCAACACCGGTGCAAATTTGAACTCATCTTTGAGTACGCTCGACGGAATTCGATAGCCTTTCCCGGCACTTTGAACGACTGCTCGACTTGGGGTTGATTCGCCGCCCATGAAAATCGAAATACCCACCAAACCTTCGTTCCCGACAACCGCAATTTCTGCGGAGTCACCATCCTCCATGACATACAGCAGAGAGACTATGGCTGTCGTCGGGAAGTAGACGTATTCGAGCGTCGCACCTGACTCGTAAAGCGCGGTGGCCAGCTTGAACGTGACCAGTTCTAGGTTTGGTTTCCAGCGCGCCATCTCCGCAGCGGGAAGTGCTGCCAGAAGGTGGTTGTGTTCCGGCTTGGTCAATGGCATCCACAATCCTTCCCCGCAGGACGGAGGTGCCACGGCGTCTCACTGTATCGAGGGGAAAGCTTTCTGTTTGTTCGCTGCCGCACATACAGGCAGGTTAATTACTGCTGGAACAGGCGTTCGATGGCCGCAGCCCGACGAAGGACTGCCTGTACTTACCGATTGCGGCGAACGGCGTCTGGGCGCGCCAACGGATGGGTCATGATGCGAAAAGCGGCATTCAGCACGCGAATCTGTCCCGGGAGGCCGTCGACGATGACAGGGGAGCCCCTGCCACATTACGTACCCGAATGATGATCCGTGCCAAGCCGCTCACCATCGCGCCGAGCAGGCCGGCGATGCCGGTCAGCAGGAACACGGGTGCTACGGAGAAATGGATCGCCTGCTGGGACGAGGAACGTAGTCTCGGGTGCCTCCATCGGAGTGTCGGAACCCCGTGGGTTGAAGCCGAGACCATGATTTCCTCGCACGATCAAAGTCTGTCAGTGCGCAGACGAACAAAAGCAAGTACGCGCGCCAGTCACCGAAAGTTCAACTTCGACGACGGTGAGTTCGCTGGCGCACAGACCGAACATCTCATCACCTCCACGCTCGGTGCACACCTCTGAGCGGAGAAGACAGAATGAAGAGAATTCGCATCGTCAAGCAAGCATTCGAGTCGATTCATCGCGTGGCCGGCAGCACACTGTTGGCGGCCATCGTAGTGAGCCTGCCAGCGTGCACGTCGATGGGAATCGGCAACGGCACGCTCGAACCCGGTGACGCACCGGTGACCTTTTCATGGATCAGCAAGGACTCGGGAACCAGTGGCACCATGTCGGCCATCGTCGGGGACAACCCCGCTTCAGCGGGCACTGGCAGCACATTCAGCGGCCCGTTTCTGCAGGTCACCAGCAGTGCCCGCACGGAGTCCCTGGAGCCCATGTGGAACGGCTGGAGACGCGGCTGGAACGACTGGGGCTATTGGGGCATGTACCCCGAGACCGCCTTCACGACGCACTACTCTGGCAAGGTGGTGGCCAACCTGAGAGGCCCCGACAACCAGTTGCTGCGCTGCCGCTTCCACCTCAACACGCCGGCTGCCGGCATGAAGGGCGGAGGGCAGGGAGAATGCCAGTTCGCCGGCGGCCGCTCGGTGGATGCCGTCTTCCCACGCTCCTGACGCCAACAGGCCGGATTTTCGGCATCGCTCCCTTTCTGTGTCCCCGGCCGCACAGCCTGGCTCCCGTGACTGCCCCGCCGCGGCGATCTGCTGGCGGCGCCAGGCGGAGACGTCGATGCTGGGCACCTTCTCCTGCTGAGGTCTACTGCGCAAGTGGAGCAGATGTCAGGGTTCCCGCGGAGCTGAGCGACGGATTCGACGGCTGGGCACGTGCAGGGTGTTGTGCTCAACTCAACAGGTGGCTGCAGCCTCGCAAGGCCGTCGACCTGATGGACAAAGATCTGCACGGCGTCTTGAGCGCAGCGAGCGCTGACCGGTTCATTGCGGTTGAATGAATGGGCAAAGCCGTCGTCACGGTCGATGGCGCCAACTTCAGTACCCTCGAAGGATTCTTCGACGAGTTTGAACGGCGGGTTCTGAAGGGGAAGGCGTGGGGCCGCAACCTCGACGCCTTCAACGACGTGCTGCGCGGCGGATCGGGGACACCGCTGGGCGGCTTCGTGTTGGTCTGGAGACACCATGCCCTGTCGCGGCACCGCTTGGGCTATGCGGAGACTGCGCGCCAACTTCGCCGCATGCTCGCGACAGGCGACTCACACAATGAGATCGACACTCGCCGTGACATCGCCGCCGCGGCGTCATGCCAAGGCAGTACCGTCTTCGACTGGCTGCTGGACATCATTCGCGCACACGGCCTCGGCGGCGACGAAGCCGAAGACGGAATCGAACTGCTGCTTCGGTAGGCTGGGCGTCGGGCTCGTCGCGCCATCCTATGGCGGCCGGCGCCCGTTCAAGTCAGGCCGTCTGCGCCGGGCTGTCCAAATCGGGGGCTGCGTCGCTGTCGAAAACAGCCAGATCGGTTTCACCCAATGCGCGACTGACCACCGTGCCTGCGGTGATTGCACCGCTGACGTTCAGCGCCGTGCGCCCCATGTCGATCAGCGGCTCGACCGAGATCAACAGACCTGCCAGGGCGACCGGCAGGTTCATCGTCGACAGCACGATCAGCGCTGCGAAGGTGGCGCCGCCTCCGACGCCCGCGACACCGATGGAGCCGAGCGTGACGACAGCGAGCAGTTGTGCGATGAAGCTGACCGTGAAAGGGTCGATTCCGACCGTCGGCGCAATCATGATCGCCAGCATGGCAGGGTAGATCCCTGCACAACCGTTCTGGCCGATGGTGGCGCCGAACGAGGCCGCAAAATTGGCGATCCCTTCCGGAGTGCCCAGGCGCTTCGTCTGGGTCTGAACGGCCATCGGAATCGCACCCATGCTCGAACGCGAGATGAAGGCAAAGGCGAGCACCGGAAAGAGTTTCGAGGCGAAACGCAGTGGATTCAACCCGGCTGCTGCGACCATGCCCAGATGCACGCAGAACATCAGCGCCAGTGCACAGTACGAAGCCATGACGAAGCTGATCAGTTTCAGGGTGTCGGCGTAACTCGACTCCGCCACGACCGCGATCATCAACGCGAAGACACCGTACGGCGTCAGCCGCAGCACCAGCGTCACCATGCGCATCACAACGGCCTGCGCGACGCTCACGAAGTACGCGAACGAAGCGAAAAGGAGCGGCTTCTTCGTGGCGATGCCGGTCGCCGACAGCCCTACGAACACCGAGAAAATGACGATCGCAATGGTGGAAGTCTTGCGCGCACCCGTCAAATCGAGAAACGGATTGGTCGGGACGAAACTCAACAGCAGACTCGGTACGCTGACCGCATTCGCGCTCGCCATCGAGCCCTGCAGATAGTTGCCGCGCGCAACTTCAGCAGCGCTGGACGTGAGTCCGATTGCCGTGAGACCGAACAGCTTCGCCATCAGGATGCCGATGGCCGCCGCGACCATGGTGGTCGCGAGCAACGTCCCGATCGTCAGCGCACTGATCTTGCCCAGCGAAGCCGCATCCTTCAGTTTGAGAATCGCGCCGATGATCGACACCATGATCAGTGGCATGACGATCATCTGCAGCAGCTTCACGTAGCCTGTGCCGACGATATCGAGGTACGAATTGGTCACCGTGATGATCGGGAATGTCACGGCATCGCCGGCATAGATCAAGTGGATCGCGGTACCCAAGGCGATGCCCAGAGCCAGCGCGGTCAGCACCCGTACGGTGAATCTCGCGTCGCGGCGTTGCTGGCGGTACATGAACGCTATCAGTCCGAGCGCAACCGCCAGATTGATCAGGATGCACAGGGTCGCACTCAGGTGCAGAGGGTTGAACATTGTTGGGTCAATTTTTGGCGCGTGTACCGCTATCGGGTTGTCACTCCGCGATCTGCCACCTGTGGTCGAGCTGTCGCTACCAGCCCCCAACCGCGAGCGTGGCACCGATGCTTGCCGACCGGGAAGCGCAAGCCTATGCCGACCGAACGCACTCGACTGTGCGCAAGCGCACCCAGTCGGCTCTGTTTCGCGTTGGCCACCACGGCACCAATGCCAACAAGACGGACACCGCGCGCATTGATGCAGCGCCCGCAGGTACTGATGCGTGTGTTGCCGCACAGACCGGACCGTCCGCGACGCTCAGGCTCGAAAGCCCATCATCTATCGGAGAAAAGGCCATGAAGACAGACAGCCAACTGCAGCAAGACGTGATCGCAGAATTGAAGTGGGAACCCTCGGTGACCGCCCCCGGAATCGGCGTCGAGGTCAAGGACGGCATCGTGACCCTCGCCGGCGAGGTGAGCAGCTACGCGGAGAAGTTGAACGCGGAAGGCGCAACCCAGCGTGTCTGTGGCGTCAAGGCGCTGGCCACCGAATTGAAGGTCAAGCTTGCGGGCAGCGGCAAGCGCAGCGACGGCGACATCGCCAAGTCGGTGGAGAACGTTCTGGAATGGACGACCTGGGTGCCGGACAACGCCATCAAGGTGTTGGTCGAAAACGGATGGGTGACCTTGTCCGGAAACGTCGACTGGCAATACCAGAAGCAATCGGCGACCGACAGCGTGCGCTTTTTGTCCGGTGTCACCGGCGTGAGCGACCAGATCGCGATCAAGCCGAAGTTGTCTGTCAGCGCCGTCAAGTCCGACATTGAGGCTGCGCTCAAGCGCAGCGCCGTGGCGGATGCGAAGAAGATCTCGGTCAACATCAACGGCTCGAATGTGACACTGACCGGCAAAGTGCACAGCTGGAACGAACGCGAGACCGCAACGATGTCCGCATGGGGAACGCCGGGCGTGCGCAGCGTCATCGACGAGATGACACTCGAGTACTGAAGATGAGGCCGCGGCGGCGCGGGTGATTCCCGCCGCCGCGACGCTCTCCGCTACGGCCGCAAGGTCAGGGCCGCATCGAAGGCTTGGCGCAGCTTCTTGTTGACCCGGGGCAGGCCATCGACAACGTCCTTGGCCCAATCGAAATACGCCTGCTTGCGCTTGAGCGGCCAATCCTTGGGTGGATGCGTCGCGATGTCCCGCAAGTTGCAGGTCTTGTCGGCGAGCCTGACGATTGCCGCACGCTTGCTCAGTTGCGGCGCGCGCTCGACCTGCTCGCGCTTGCGCTGCACCTTCGGCAGCATCTTTTCGTCGGTCATCTCCTTGACGACGCCGGCCACCTTCTTGCCGAACCGCTCGACGAGTTCCTCGAAGGTGGTCTCGGTGTCTTCGACCGTGTCGTGCAGGACAGCGGCGATCAGGGTCTTCAGATCGGACACGCCTCCTTCAGAGGACAGAACTTGGGCCACCTGCAAGGGATGGTTGATGTAGGGGCTTGACTCCGCATCCTTGCGTCGCTGGTTGCGGTGCTTCTCCGCTGCGAATGCGATGGCGTCGAGCAAGTCGGCATATCGACTGGACATCACTCGCTCCGGTCGCGCGTCAGGTCGATTTCGAGTCAGACGAAATCGCAGACTTCATCTGCGCGTATTCGGCGTGCGTGATCTCGCCGCGGGCATAACGCTGGCTCAGGATGTCAATGGCTTCTTGTTGCTGCGGTCGGCCATAGAACCGGTGCACCCGGTACGTATAGCCCCAGTTCCCGACGCTGGAGAACAGCAGGATCATGACGCCGAACCACAGAAACCAGCCCCAGCCCGAGTACCAGTCGGCCCAAATACATGTTGCCCATTTCAAGCTCCTTCGATGGATGGTGTCTCGGTCCATACAACTTGGCCAGCGCCGGATTGACACTGGCCGCTCAGGACCTGTCCGTCACTTTGTTCCAGCTTGAGGCGAGGGTCTGTTCGCTTGCGCACGGAGACGGCGATCAAGCGCCCGTCAGCCGGCCGTCGATCACCTCGATGGTCTTATCGCAGCGCGCGGCCAGGTCGATGTTGTGCGTCACGAACAGCACGGTCGTGCCGTGTTCGGTGTTGAACTGGCGCAGCAGTGCAAACACCTCGTCGGCGCTTTTCGTGTCGAGGTTTCCCGTGGGCTCGTCGGCCAGCAGCAGCGCCGGCCCCATGGCCAGCGCGCGAGCAATGGCCACGCGTTGCTGTTGGCCACCACTCAGATTGCCGGCCAGGTTGTTCTGCCATGTCGTGAGGCCCACACTGGCAAGCAGCGCCTCAGCGCGCACCCGCATCGCGTCGTTGGCAAACTCGTCGGCTCCCAGCATCGGCATCATCACGTTTTCCAGCGCCGTGAACGCCGTGATGAGGTGGTGGTACTGAAAGACGAAGCCGATGCTGTGGCCGCGCAATCGCGTCAGCGCCTTGTCGTCCAATCGGGTCGTCTGCTCTCCGCACACGTCGAGCGTGCCCGACGTGGGGCGGTCGAGCAGGCCGACGATGTTGAGCAAGGTGCTCTTACCCGAACCCGACGGGCCCACCACGGCGCAGAACTCGCCGTGGAACACATCGAGGTCGATGCCGTGCAACACCTCTGTCTCGATCGGCAGGCCCACGTTGTAGGCCTTTCGAACGCCCCGCATTTGCACCACCATGGAAGGCACTGCCGCTGCCGGCTTGACTGGCGCCATGGCCGGCGCAGCAGGCATCGCGATCGTGGCGATCTCAGCCACGGATCGCCACCACCGGGTCGAGCCGCGCTGCACTGCGCGCCGGGGCAAAGGCGGCGACCAGGCCCGTCACCGTCGCCAACACCAAGGCCGCGCCAAAGAGCTTCGGGTCCATAACCAATGGGAACAGCGGCGTACCGTCGGCGTTCTTCGCGAGTCGCTGCCAAAGAATCAGGCCCAATGCGCCAATGCCGCTGCCCAGCACCGCGCCGCTCAGCGCGAGCAAGCCGCCCTGCAGCAGGAAAAGCCTCAGGATCTGCGCCCGAGAAATGCCCATCGCGCGCAGGATGCCGATCTCGCGCGACTTCTGCACCACGACCACCGCCAACACGCTGGCGATGCCGAAAGCGACGGACAGGCCGACGAAGAAGCGGATGGCGGTGTTGGCGGTGGTCTGCGCGCTGACAGCGGTGAAGAACTGGGCGTTGGTGGTGATCCAGCTGTCCGACTCCACGCCGGTGGCGGCCGTGATGCGCTGCGCGATGGTCTCTGCGGCATACACGTCGCTCACGGTCACCTCCAGGCTGCTCACGCCACCCGGCAAGCCCAGAAGGCTTTGCGCGGTGCGCAGCGCGACGAAGGTGCTGCGCTGGTTCGCGCCCTTGTTGCCCAGGTCGAAGACGCCGCAGATGGTGAGGGTGCTGGACGCGACAGCATCGCCCGCGCCGGTCGTGACCCTCAGCTTGTCGCCCACGCCCACGCCGAGATCGCTTGCCAGCTCGGTGCCGATCAGGATGTCGGTGCCCAGGAGGCGCGTGCTGCCGCGCACGATCTTTTCGCCCAGATCGACGATGCGGAAATACAGCGCGGGCTCGATGCCGGTGAGCGTGATCGCGCGCGTGGTGCTGCCGCGCACCACCAGGGCCGAGCCGGCCGCCACCGGCGCCACCACCATCACCGCGGGCATGGCCTGGATCTGCGCCGAAACCGCCTGCCACTGGTCGATGGATTTGAGTCGCTGCAACGGCGCCTGCACGATGGCAGCTTCGACCTCGCTCGCCGAAGCCGCAGAGCCATTGCGCAAGGGCCTCGAGACCTGTTTGGGTGGCAACAACTCGATGTGTGCCGACGCCGAGAGGACGCGCTGGATGAAGTTGGATTGCAGGCCCGCCATCAGCGCCGACATGAAGACGATGACCGCCACGCCGATCGCCACGCCGGCGATGATGAACGCTGTCTGGAGACGGCCCTCGCGCAGAAAGCGAATGGCCACGATCCATTCGAACGGCAGGCGGCTGCTGAACATCGTGCTTCCCTGTTCGGCTCACGGCGGCGCGGAGGCCGAGGCTGCAGCGATCCGAATGCGCGCGCCAGGGGTGATCGTGGCCGGCGTGACCACGAAGGTATCGCCCTGCCCCAGCCCGCTTGTCACTTCGGCGAGGCCTCCGCTGCGCAAACCCAGTTTCACAGGTATGCGCACCGCGTGCCGGCCCTCGACGCGCAGCACCCACGGGGCCGCACCGTCGGAGTCGTGAACGGCCGCGAGGGGCACGATCAAAGCCTTGGGCCGCCGTGCGACCTCGATGTCCACCGACACGGTCATGTCCTGCTTCAACACGGCGGGCGGGGTAGCGACGTCGAGCTTCACCTCCACCGCACCCGTGGTCGCATTGATGCCGGGATTGATGTACGCCAACTGTGCGTTGAAGCGCTGCGTCGGGTACGCGTCGGCCGACGCGAGCGCGCTCTGGCCCAACGCGAGCAAGCCCAGATTCTTTTCGTCGATCTGCACCACCAACTGGGTGAAGCCGCGCGGCGAGAGCGTCATCAGCACCTTGCCCGGCTGCACCACATCGCCCACCTCCACGTTGCGCGCGATCAGCGTGCCGGCAACCGGTGCACTGATCGCGGCATAGCCAGCACGGGCACGGGCCGCCTGCGCGCTGGCTTGCGCCCCCGACAGATCGGCCACCGCGAGCGCACGGTCGCTGCCGGTGGCGCCGGTGGTGTCCAGCTGCATCCGGGTCGCGCGCATCTGGGCATCCGCCAGTTCGCTGGTCTTGCGCGCATCATCGAGTGCCGCCTGCCCGACGAAGCCCTTTTCGAACAGCTCCTGGTTGCGCGCCAAGGCCGCGCGGGCGTTCTCCAGGGTGGCCTGAGACTGTCGCAGCGTCTGCGCAGCCACGGGTGCCTGCACCTCCTGAAGCTGTCGCAAACGCGCCCTGGCCTGCGCCACGGCGGCGTCGGCCTGCCGCCCAGTCGCGGTCAGCTCTGCGGCATCAAGTTCCACCAGCAGGTCGCCAGCTTTCACGGCCTGACCTTCTGCAACCGGTACGCGCAGCACCGTGCCGGTGATTTGCACGCCGACATCCAGCCGATGCGGCGCTTCGACATGCCCACTGGCGACGACGCTCTGCACGAAGTCGCGCCGCAGCACCGTGCCGGTGATCACCTGCGGCCCCAGCCACCAGCGCGCCAACACTGCAGCCGAAACGGCCAACGCAACCAGCACGGCCATCGCCTGCGCACGGTGTCTACGAACGTAAGACGGTTTGGGCTTGGCCGGCGCCAGGGCCGCGGCCGCAGGAACATCCGTATCGCCAAGCGCCGGATCCCTCTTCTCCTCGGGCGCGTTCACGCGGGGAAGAACCAAGGGTCGCTCACCGAGCGCCTTTGTGATCCTTTTGTCCGGTGTTCTTGTGGCGGCCCAAGACCTCGTTCGGTTCGACCGGCCGCGTCTGCGGGCTCGGCTGCTCGTTCGGGTTCGGGGGACGCCCCGGCACGGGCGCGGGTTCGGGGCGGTGGTTCTTCTGGGTCATGACGATGTTCCTTTCGAGGGGTGCATTCGGCCGCACGGAAATTGACTGTGTGTAGCGAGCCAGCGTACCCAAGAGTTGCCCGATGGACTGTGCGGTAGCCAACACGGGGCATTGCAGTGGACGTGAGGTGCGCGTTCGCTGCCCGACCGACGACAGAAGAGGCACAACGACGCCTTGCATCGGTCCGTGTGAACGCACTGGCGGATGCGGCAAGGCATCCGTTGCGCGCGCCCGGGAGGTTCCGGGTGTCGCGCCTATCGAAGCTCGTCAGGCGGCGGTAACCAAGTCGAAGTGGCCCATGGCCATCACGAAAACCGAGGTCGACGAGCGCGCCAGCTCGGCTGCGGCGATGATGTCGTCGGCGCTCGTTCGATAGACCGGCGCGCCGGACGCGGCCGCCGCCGAACAGTGCGCCACCGTATCGCCACAGGCGTCCAGCAAACGAACATCCAGCGTGGCGCCGCGAAGTCCCGCGACGGCCATGCCGTTGATCAGGGTGATGTCGACGATGAACAGCAAGCCACGCCGGCCGACCGCGGCCAGCAGACTTGACTGACCGCGAGGCGTCGGCCGGGACTGCAGATCGCAGTGCAGTCCGACGGCTTGAAACCGAGGCGCCAGCTCACGCAGGCAGGCATCGACCTGCGGCGCAACCTGCCGCGAAATGCGAGGCAAGGCAATGTCCCAATCGGTATAGCCCGGGAAGGCGGACTGCGAAGATGGCTTGCCCATGGGTGCCTTCGGAAGGGTTGCTGGTGCGCTGTGCGCGCGGGTGATTGAACACAAGCAACCCCATTGTCGGAAATGCGCTGACCTGCAATGCCTGGAAGTGCCCGGCGTTCACCCTCCAATCCCACTGCGGGAATGCTCGACCGTTCTGCAGGTGCGCCATCGCACAGACAGTTCGGGGCAAGCTGCTCAAGACGTCCGGTCCCTAACAACGATCGGAAGAGACCACCATGAAGACGGACAGCCAACTGCAGCAGGACGTGAGCGCAGAACTGAAGTGGGAACCCGCGATCGACGCCGCGCGCATCGGGGTCGAGGTGAAGGACGGCGTCGTGACCCTGAGCGGGCAGGTCGACTCCTACGCCGCGAAGTGGAGCGCCGAGCGCGCAGCGCAGCGCGTGTCAGGGGTCAACGCCCTGGCCATCGACCTGAAGGTGCAACTCTCCGGCCTGGGTGTGCGATCCGATGGCGATATCGCCAGGTCGGTGGAGAATGTGCTGGAATGGACTTCCACGCTGCCCGCCGGCGCCGTCAAAGTAAAGGTTGAAGGCGGGTGGGTCACCCTGTCGGGTGAAGTGGATTGGCAGTTCCAGAAGCAAGCCGCAACAGACGCCGTTCGACATCTGATGGGCGTCACAGGGCTCAACAACCAGATCAATCTCAAGCCCGCGGTGATCGCCAGCGATGTCAAGTCGGACATCGAAGCTGCCTTGCAGCGCACGTCAATCGCAGACGCCAAGAAGATTTCAGTCGAAGTTCAGGGTTCGGATGTCACGCTGGCGGGCACGGTCCAGAGCTGGGCCGAACGCGAGACCGCAACGAATTCTGTTTGGGGCACCCCGGGCGTCTTCAACGTCATCGACCGGATGCATCTCTCGTACTGAAGACCTGAGGGCCGGCAGGCTGGTCGCAGCGCGCCATCGCACTCAATTCGGCTGGTCTGGAAGGTGCGGCGCACGCAACTCTCGCCACTCGCCACCCTGCCTCGTGCAACTCCACGCAATACAGACGCGCAGCAGCCTGGATGCGTTGCCAAGCCGCGTCACGTTCGGTGTCGCTCACACCTTTGACTTGCCCGAAACGCGCCACAGCGTTTCGGACATGGCTCGCGTTCTCCAGCGGCTCCTTGCGTTGCGCCGGAAATGCAAACTGACGCGGGGGAATCGCGTTTCGTTCCTCAGAGGACAGCTTGGGCATGCGAGGCTCCTTCCATTCGACACGTGTTGACGTCCTCATTCGGCCATCGAATCCGAGCCGTGTCCGTCTGGCGCCGCACCGACCACCGAAATCGCGCCAGTTGTGATGAAGAACTGTCGACCAATTGCAGCCCGCTCGCTCGCCGTTCGTCATCGCCCAGCAACCAGCACAAGCGATTCGCCGCTGCACCGCCTTCAGATCGGGGAGCAGCCGGTCATATTCCCTCTTGACCACGGCATAGCACTCGCAGGTACGGAGCTCCAGAGCGGGGCGATCGAGCACGGTGATGTGCCCACGCACGTACCGGATCAGCCCTGCCGTCTGCAGTTTCAGAGCCGCCTCCGTCACGCCCTCGCGGCGCACGCCCAGCATGTTGGCGATCAGTTCTTGCGTCATCACCAGATCGTTGCCTTGAAGCCTGTCCAGGCTGAGCAAGAGCCAGCGGCAGAGTTGTTTGTCCAAGGTATGGTGACGATTGCACACCGCCGTCTGAGCCATCTGCGTGATCAACGCCTGTGTATAGCGCAGCATGAGATGCATCACAGGGCCGGAGCGATTGAACCCCCCCTTCATCGCACTGGCGTTCAGGCGTATGCCACGGCCAGCGCTTTGCACCACAGCTCGGCTCGGCGTGGATTCGCCGCCCATGAACAGCGAGATGCCGACGACGCCCTCGTTTCCCACGACCGCGATCTCCGCCGACCCGCCGTCTTCCATCACGTACAACAGCGAGACGATGGCGGTGGTCGGAAAGTAGACGTGGCGGAGGATCTTGCCGGATTCGTACAGCACGAGGCCAAGTGGCAAGTCCACGCCTTCCAGCTGTGGCAGCCATCGCTGCAATTCAGCCTCAGGCAAGGCCGCCAGCAGATGATTCGCCAGCGCATCTTGCGACGCCACTTTGAAGCTCGATGGCGCGTTGGCCGGAGGCTCGGACAACTTCACTCGGTCGGATGTGGCGAATTTCATGGGACCGGCCAAACGCCTTGGTGAGAACCCTGTGTAAGACAGCGCACAAAGCTGGAGTCAGCCAGTGCCGCGGCACGTTCCCATGTTGCCTAGCGCACAGACCGTGCGTCGGATCGCGAATAGCTTCGCTCCGACGGTCCATCGCCGCCAGGGTCCGAGTTTTGACGAACTCAACACCGAGACGCCGCATCCTCAGACTGCCATCCGGTTGCTTCGGTCGAGCGGCGTTGAAGGTGGGCTGAACCACCAACGAGAAAGTTCTGCGCCATGCCCCAAAGCACCACCGTCAATCGCCGCATTGTTCTGAACGCAAGGCCGCACGGAGCGCCCACCGCAGGAGACTTCCGCACCGAGAGCGATCCGATACCAAGACCGGAGGCCGGTCAGGTCTTGTTGCGCACGTTGTACCTGTCGCTCGACCCGTACATGCGCGGCCGCATGAGCGATGGGCCGTCGTACGCCGCGCCCGTGGCCATCGGCGAGGTGATGGTCGGTAGCACGGTGTCGCGCGTCGAGGTGTCTCGACATCGCGATTTCAAGGTCGGTGAGCTGGTGCTGGGCTACGCCGGCTGGCAGGACTACGCGCTGTCAGATGGGAAGGGACTGACCTCGCTTTTTCCCGAGGAGCCACATCCCTCGCGCGCACTGGGCGTGCTGGGCATGCCGGGGTTCACGGCCTACATGGGCCTGCTCGACATCGGCAGGCCGGTCACTGGTGAAACCGTCGTTGTCGCCGCGGCGAGCGGCGCAGTCGGCTCCGTGGTCGGGCAGATTGCCAAGATCAAAGGCTGCACCGTGGTGGGAATCGCGGGTGGCGAGGACAAGTGCCGCTACGTGATTGACGAACTGGGATTCGACGCCTGTGTCGATCACCGCGCGGACGACCTGCCCGGCCGTTTGGCGGGAGCGTGTCCGAAGGGCATCGACGTGTATTTCGAGAACGTCGGCGGTGCGGTGTTCGACGCCGTGCTGCCACTGCTGAATACCAAGGCGCGTGTGCCGGTGTGCGGTCTGATCGCAGCGTACAACGCCACCGCGTTGCCTCCGGGCCCGGACAGGCTGGGCCTGCTCGTCGGCACGCTGCTGCGCAAGCGCATCCGGATGCAGGGCTTCATCGTCTTCGACGACTACGCGCCGCGCTGGAGCGAGTTTGCGGGCGCGATGGGCGAGTGGGTGCAGGAGGACAAGGTGAAGGTCCGCGAGGACATCGTCTTCGGTCTGGAGAACACTCCCGAAGCCTTCATCGGCCTGCTCGAAGGCAGGAATTTCGGCAAGCTGGTCATCCAGCTCGCACACGAATGAAGCACGCATGAACCCCACCCCACCACTCCCGGGCGATCTCGCATGAACATCCTGATGGTCCTCACCTCCCACGCCGAGCTCGGCAACACGGGCCGCACGACAGGCTTCTGGCTCGAAGAGTTCGCAGCACCCTACTATGTGTTCACGGATGCCGGCGCCACGCTCACGTTGGCCTCGCCGCTGGGTGGCCAGCCGCCGCTCGACCCCAAGAGCGACGACGCCGCGTCGCAGACCGATGCCACGCGCCGCTTCAAGTCCGACAAAGCCGCGCAGTCGGAGTTGGCCGCGACGGTGAAGCTGTCGACGTTGAAGGCGAGCAAGTTCGACGCCGTTTTCTATCCCGGAGGGCACGGTCCCTTGTGGGACCTGGCCGAAGACGCCGCGTCGATCGCGCTGGTCGACGCGATGATCGCCGCAGGCAAGCCGGTCGCGGCCGTATGCCACGCGCCCGGCGTGCTGCGACATGCGCGGGCGCCGGACGGCAGGTCGCTGGTGAAAGGCAAGAACGTCACCGGCTTCACGAACACCGAGGAAGCAGCAGCGGGACTGACCAAGGTCGTGCCGTTCCTGGTGGAAGACATGCTCAAGGAACATGGTGGCCAATATTCGAAGGCGGCGGATTGGCGGCCGCATGTCGTGGTCGACGGCCTTCTGATCACGGGCCAGAACCCGGCCTCCTCCGAGCACGCGGCCACTGCGCTGCTGGCCAAACTCCGAAGCGTGTAGGGCAACCCATGTCTGTTGACAACGCACAAATGCGATTATCCCGGGCATCGAACGCGCACACCGATGCCGCCCTTTGCATCCTCAAGCGCATGCTGCACCTTTTCGTCGGCGGTGCTGACCTGCGCCTCTGGAATGACAATTCATACAGCGTTGCCCGGGGGGCGCCGGCGTTCACGCTGGTGCTGCGCGACCCGATGCTGCGGCGCAACTTGGTGAGCACGCGCAGCGCGGTGCAAGGCGAGGCATCTAGAACGATGAGTACGCTCCTGTCACCAGACAACGTTTGGCTGCCACCGATCCTTGGATCGCCGACAAGCAGGACGCGACAGTGCGCTCCCACAGTTCGGACCGGCGCGGACTGCGCCGTACTCCTACACGCTGCGCAATGCCCACCCGTTGTCGCTTCAGCCCCTTCTTAATCGTTTCTATTCACTACCCCAGAAGAACGTCATGTCACACCCCCATTCCGAATCTGATGGCTGGTCAGTCGAAGGCCTTTTCCTGCAGCTGATCTACAGCCGCAAAGGCGCCATCGAAGGCTTGCTCATCGACACAAACGGTATCTCCACCCAGTTCGTCACAGAGCCGCATGATGCGTCGGTCGCAGCGCAGTTGACCGGCCTGCGCGTTGGCCAGGCATTGGTGATTGAAGGGATCGAGCCGGCTCCCTCGTCCAAGGGAGAGCCGGCGCACTCGGTCTACGTTTTTGACCGCTTGGTGTCAGTCAACGGCAAAGTACCGACTGCGCCTCCAGCAAACGAAGACGCCATCGGCACGGTAGTGCATTTCAATTACGCGAAGCACGGCGCTGCCAACGGTGTGGTTCTGGACAATGGCGATTTCGTCCATACGAGACCTCATGGTCTCGCTGTACTGAAGCTCAAGGTCGGCGACAAGGTCAAGGCGGAAGGTCCGGCGCGTCCACTCGCCACCGGCACCGGACGCGTTATCGAAGCCATGCGGATCAATGGCAAGTTGGTCGCACCGGCGCACTGACTTACAAGTCGAGCGGAACCATTCAGTTGTCAGGTAATTCGTCGGCGCTGCGCTGAGCCGGTCGGGACTCTAAACCCAGCTCTGCAATCAGTGTCGATGGACTGCTCGTCGTTGCCGGGCATCCTGCAATATGAATGCGGCAGGCTGACTTATCTGTTTGTGTGTCGTGTTCAAACCGCCGTTCGAACCAGAGACAGAGGGGGCCGGTACGCCTTCGCACTAGCAGATCGAAAAAGTCTCGGTTATGTCTGCAAACGCACCGACGTAAATGAAGCCCGCCGAACAAACTGCCACTCCGACGGGTGTCAGCGCCTGTCTCCTTTATTTTGGGTCTGCGCCCTCCAGGAAATCACAGATGATCCACACAAGAATTTCAACTCGGTTTCCGCCTGTAACGTACGACCCAGACGAGCAAGACACCTGGCTTCCTTGTAGCCGCGCGTTCCTAGCCGTGCTGGCCACCTATCACACCACTGGCGGGACACTCCGTGCCAGCGACTTGTCCCGCCTTCTGACCCTGCGCCACACCTGCAACAGCGGAAATCTCGATGAGTTGATGCAGGAGCGGCAGATATTTGGCTTCCCGTGGAATGACTCAACCTGGATTCCAATGTTTCAGTTCGATGGGCGAGACCTGGCCGTGAAGTCTGCCGTCAGTCATGTGCGAATCGAGCTTGGTCTCGAGTTCGACGACTGGTCGATCGCGTCATGGTTTGCCCGCAGGAACGTCAGGCTCGATGACCTGCGTCCAGTAGAAGTGCTGGAAGTGTCCCCGCAGGCCGTGCTCGATGCGGCGCGTGCTGACTGCCTGATTGGCTTCGATGCCGCTGCCGGCCGGCACGCCTTGCAACACGCGTCGTCCGGCAAGTCGCAAGGCGCTGCCGCATAGCCCCAACCGATGGACAGCAAAGCAATCCTGACGTGGCTTGCGGCCTCGACATGCAATCCGTTATTGCCGGCCTTCAGACCGGAAGGCTCCCGAATGTTCACCCGCATGGGGTCCGTATCAATGGGAGTAACGGGGCCCTTCGCCGCGCTGGCCGTATGTCGACTTGGCTGATACCTGCGGCGCCATCGCTCGCTTGCCTACTGTTCGCCCTGTCCATTTGCGCGCATGTGACCTCTTCAACAGACGACTAGAAGGCCAACGACGTGTCCGCAGCATGGTCAGTTTCTGACAATGTGGGAACAGCCCGATCCACATCGATTGCCAACTGGTTGTCCCGCTTTGACGATCCGGCTGGTGGCCGATGCCTTGCGTGTCAACACAACCTTGCTGAGTTCGCAAGCGGTGCTGCGCCAGTCGCGTGCAACGGGGAGGTTGGCGGCATCGACCCTCCTTCCGACGGTGGGCGGCTCTGCCTCGGCACAGCGCATCGGCAGCACGACACCCGCAGCGGGGAAAACCGTCACCCGCACATTTCAGGCGAGACTCGACGCCAACTGGGAACTGGACATTTTCGGTAGCAACCGCAGCGCACTGGATGCCGCGAAGCCACCATTCGCGCGACCGTCGCGAACCTGGGCGACGTGCAGGTGTCGGTCGAGGCCGAAGTCGCGATGAACTACATCTTGGGGCGCAGCGCTCAGGCCCGGCTGGTGATTGCAAACGCCAACCTGGCAAGCCAGCAGGAGACGCCGCAGATCACACTGTGGCGCCTGCAGGCCAGACTCGTCACTTCGATCGAGGCCGAACAGACGGGCGTGCTGGTGCCAGCGTGCGGGACGGGCATCGTGCTAGCAAGCCACGCGCTGGCCGTGCTAACCGGCCGGGCGCACTTGCCGACCTGCTGGACAGGCTTGCGCCTGTGCCGCAGCCAACCGAAGATTTGGCACTGCGCTTGTCTGCCGAAACGCTCCGGCAGCGCGCGGATGTCCGCTCCGCCGAGCACCAGGTCGCTGCCGCGCAGGCGCGGGTCCGTCAGGCGCGGGCGGCGCGGCAACCCGGCTTCGCCATTGGCGGCTCGCTGGGCCTGAGCGCCCTGACGCTGGGCGCGCAGACCCATTCGGAATCGGTCGTGCGCACGCTCTGGGCAGCGTGAACCTGCCGGTTCGTGACGGCGGTGCCACGCTTGCGCAGGTGGATGCGCAGCAGGCCGCGCTGGAACAAGCGCAACTTGCCTACGTCGCAGCAGTGCTGCTGGCCTCGAAAGATGTCGAGGACCTTGGTCGCGCAGCGCGACGATCGGCTCAGGCTGGTGCGCCAGACAAGCGCCGCCCACGCTGCGGCCAACGCGGCCCAGTTGGCGAGTCAACGCTACAGCATTGGCTTGGTGGACTTCCAAACAGTGCTCGGGACGTAGCGCACCGCAGCTGCAATCGCTCGCGCGCAGCCGCTCGTTGCCGGCAGGGCTCAGTGACAGAGCGCGCATCATCTTGAGCAGTGCCGACGGCGAGCTGAACAAGTCGATTGCCCAACGACTCAGGCTGACCAACGCGACAATGGGCAAGAGGCGCATGCGCTTCATCGAACGACGCATTGCCGGGCTCTATGACGATGTTCGCCCGGGCAAGCCGTGCACGATCGACGATGAGCGCATCGCGCAGTTGATCAAGACGACGCTGCACACCAAGCCCGCCGATGGGTCGACGCACTGGAGCGTGCGAACGGTTGCCGCAGAGACCGGCATTTCCAAGACCAGCGTGCAGCGCTACTTCCGACTCTTTGGGCTACAACCGCATCGCAGCGAGAGCTTCAAACTCTCGACCGATCCGTTCTTCATAGAGAAGCTGCGCGACGTCGTTGGCCTGTACCTGAGTCCGGCGGAGAACGCGCTGGTGCCGTGCGTTGACGAGAAAAGCCAGTGCCATGCGCTGGAACGGACGCAGTCGATGCTCCCCATGGGGTTCGGCTACGTGGAGGGCGTGACGCACGACTACAAGCGCCACGGAACAACCACACTGTTCGCCGCGTTGAACGTTTTCAACGGCGCGGTGCACGCCAGTTGCAAGCCGCGGCATCGACATCAGAAGTTCCTGGCATTCTTGCGCAAGATCGGCAAAGCGGTGCCACACGAGTTGGACATCCGCTGCATCGTCGATAACTACGCCACCCACAGGCATCAGGCGACCAAGGCTTGGCTCCTAAGCCGGCCTCGCTGGCACTTGCACTTCATCCCGACCTACAGTTCATGGCTCAATCAGGTCGAGCGATTCTTCGCGCTGATTCCCGACAGGGCCATTCGCCGTGGCTCGTTCACCAGCGTCAAACAACTCGCGCAGCGCATCGATCATTTCGTGGCGCATCTGTACCAGCGGGACAGCACACTAGATCGCCTTGACGATGCCGACGGTCTGCGACAGCAGAAGCTGGTGGTCGGGTTGCAGTTCCATTGCACACGCCAAGGCGTCACGGTCAAACCAGGCGCCGATCACCGTGGCCGAGCCCTCAGATGCGCAGTAAAGATAAACGTTTTGCGCCATGGCGCCGGCGGTCGCAAAGGCATAGGCCTCTCGCTGCGCAACCGGAACCAGCTTCATGCGCGCGTGGTCGGCCACGAAGACCAGATCCAGCGGGGCGCTGTCGACAAAATCCTGATTTCCGGTGACGCGACGCACGTCCATCGCCATCACTAACTGCAGCGTGTGTCGTGTGTCGTGTGTCGTGTGTCGTGTGTCGTGTCGGTTCATACAGGAACAGGCCTTGCGGCATGGCCGCGAACAGCAGAACTTCTTGCGCGTTCATCGCACTCGGCGCAGTACGTCCACCAACATCATGGCGATTGATTCCGCCAGCGGCCCAGAGCAAGTCAGACAGCGTCTGCACGGGTAATGGATGTGGCATGAATTCGCGACGGGATTGTCGGCTTGTCAAAGCTGCCATGAGTGGCATGCCACCGGTGAGCGTAGGCGAAGGTAGTTCGATCGATGCAGCCGAAGTGTCGAAAGCATTGCTCGGCGGCAGCGGCTCGAGACGGCCCAGCACGCCAAGTGCCAGTTTGGTCAGGGTGTTCATAGTCAGTCGTCCATTTCGGTGGGGTCGGCAGTGAAGCCCTCAGCGTTCAACGTCTGCGCTACGGCCACGGAGCCTCATGCTTTTTTGACTTCCTTGACTTCGGCGTCGACGACGTTGTCGTCGGCCGGCGCGCTTGCCGCTTGCGGGCCAGCCGCTGCGCCGCC
>NZ_JASJXG010000048.1:0-36669 GCF_035018765.1 Variovorax sp. RTB1 | reverse complement strand
AGCCGAATCAACCGACAAACAAAGACATCCCCCATGGCCGTCGAACCCCTTCCCGCCGCGCAAAGCGCAGACCGCGCCTTCAGTTGCCTGGACCAGATGAAGCGCATCAAGGCTGCGCCGCATACCGACGACTACAAAGGCAAGAAGCTTCCATGCTCGACCGTGATCCATGTGGGCATCTTCTTCGACGGTACCAACAACAACATGGAGCGCTACAAGACCGAGGTACTCACGAAGACCAACGATCCGTCCAAATGCAGCCATAGCAACGTGGTGGTGTTGCACGATGCGTTCAAAAACGCCCCCAACGACGGGTATTACCGCTTCTACATCCCCGGCGTCGGCACGCCCTTCGATGAGGAGATCGACGCGCTGCCGGCCGACTTGCCAGAGGCTTCGATGCCGCGCAAACGAATCTTGCCGTCGCCCAAGAAGCCGACCTTGCGCAGCCTGTAGGTCGCTACTTCTTCAGTCCGGTTGCGGGACTCTTGAGGCTGTCCAAGGAGGGCGTCTCCGGCATCTTCGGCACGCTCTGCGTGACACTGTCGATCTGCTGCTTCGCGCCCTCGATCGGGTTCTGATCCAGTCCCTTCATTGATTCATTCGCGTACTGGACGGGTTGCGTTCCGGATTATTCGTCGGTCATCAAAATCGCATTGGATTGCAGTGCAATCTTCAGCTTCGCCTTGTTGGCAGGAATCACCGCGCGATACCAGCTCGACTCGGGCGCCACTTCCATCTTGTGGACCACACGCCAGACCGATGTCGGCAGTTCGCGATAGCCGGCGAAGATGGCGATGGCCGTCGTCTCGGGATTCGACTTGCGCTGAATTTTTCGAGTCTCACCCGGACGCATGATGAACTGGTCGACGGCCAGCAAATCAGTGCCGAGCACGGCTTTGTCGGAGTTCTGCAGCGCGAAGAAGTCGGCCTCCTGAAAGGCGATGTCGGACTTGAGTTCATAGATCCGCAGCAGCATCGGCGCGCCGCGGCCTTTGGTGTCAGTGTTGAGGTCGCGGTCGGCCTCGATCGAGATATCGAGCTTGGCCTGCTCCTTTTGCGCCGGCTGGCTGTTGCCGCTCAACAGGCCACACGCGCTGAGCGCTAAGGGCAAAACGACCATCACGGTCATAGGCAAAACGCGCAAGGCTTTGCGCCTTGTTGCAAAGGTGTTCGACATGGACCCTCCCAGGTGCTGTGTTTTTCTGTCGCTATCGAGCGTGAATTACAACACCGGCCGCAATGGAGACCTCTGCAGCCGCCATCACTTTCGCCTCTCTAGCGAGAAGTAGTGCTGCATGGCTCAGGCCCTCACTCCCTCACCGCTTCATCATCTCCCGCGCCGACACCGGTTCCGCATCGTTGCCCCATGATCCGCGCACGTAAGTCAGCACCGCCGAAATGTCGCTGTCGTCCAGCACATGACCGAACGCAGGCATGCCGTAAGGCCGCGGATTGCCGGCCGTGGAAGGCAAGAAGCCGCCGTGCCGCACCATCTGGATAAGGTTCATCGGCGAGCGCATATTGACGGCGCGATTGCCTGCCAACGGCGGGTAGGCGTCTTGCGCACCCTGGCCGACGTCGCCGTGGCAGTAGGCGCAACGTTGATCGAAGATTCTGTTGCCACGCTCCATCACGCCGACGTCGCGCCGACTGACTTTCGTTGCTGACGGTTTGGCACTATCGGCCATTTCTCGATCGTCAGCGGCAGCGACCGCAGGCAATGCCTTCAGATAAGTTGCCATCGCTGTCAGGTCGGCTTCGCTCAGATGCTGCGTGCTCTGGTAAACCACTTCCGCCATCGGTCCCAGCACCGATCCATGCGGCGACGTTCCAGTTTGCAGCAGCGCGACGATGTCGGCGGTCGGCCAGTCAGCCAGCCCCGCTTCTTGCGGGTCGGCTAGCGACGGCGCATACCAGTTCTCGACCGGTATCAGCCCGCCCGACAGGCCACGCTTTTCCTCGGTGGCGCCGAGCACGTTGCGCGTGCCATGGCAGGCGATGCAGTGGCCCAGCCCATCGACCAGGTATGCGCCGCGGTTCCATTCGGCGGGCTGTCGTGTGTCTGCGACGAAGGTGCCGGGCGTGAAAGACAAGGCACGCCACACGACGAGCGCAGCCTGGGTGTTGTACGGAAAGCGCAATGCATGCGGCACGTTGCGCACCGACACCGCGGGCACGCTTCGCAGGTAGGCATAGATGGCGTCGGAGTCTTCGCGCGTTACCTTGGTGAAATTCGGATACGGAAATGCGGGATACAACAGCCTGCCATTGCGGGAGCGGCCGTTGTGCATGGCGCCCCAGAAATGCGCCGCGCTCCAGTTGCCCAGACCATGAGCGTTGTCGGATGTGAGGTTGCTCGAATAGATGGTGCCAAAGGGAGTGTCGATGGCCAGGCCGCCCGCGTATGCCGCGCCGCCGCGCGTGGTGTGGCAGCCAGCACAGTTGCCGGCGAGTGCGAGATAGCGGCCTCGCTCGACCTGGCCTGCCGTGGCGACGAAGACTGGAGTTGCGTCGTCCGCAACGCGCTCGGGGCCTAACAGCCTCATTCCGATCAGCGCCGCGCCGATCAGCGATGCCAGCGCCGTAGTCACCAGCAGGGCGAACACGATGCGACGCAGCATCGAACGGGGCGGATCGTCTTTTTCGTTGTCGTTGCTCATGGCGTCATCCCGCTGCAAGCCATCGGTGCCGGGCCGGGCAACGACGCTGCGGGCCGGGCATCGACCGGCACCGGCTGCAATGCAAGCCAGCCAGCCACTGCGTTGATGTCGCTACTCGTCAGCTTGCTGCCCACCTGCGCCATGCAGTCCGGCGCGAGCGCATGGCGCTCGCCGGTCAGCCACGAACCGAGTTGCGACGACAGGTACAAGCGCGGTAGCCCGACCAGTCCGGGGATGGCTGGCAGCACGCCGGTGAGGGCGGTGCCATGGCATGCCGCGCATGCAGGGATGCCACGACTCCGATCGCCGTCGACGACCAGCGCCTTGCCGCGCCGCAGCATCTCGGGCGTAACGTCACTCGTCGTCGCGACGGGCGGATAGGGCAGATCGAGGCCGGCGAAGTATTCGGCAATCTCGAGCAGATACGGATCGGACAGATGTTGAACCATGTAGGCCATGTCGGAGTTGAAGCGGCGACCGTCGCGAAAGCTGCGGAGCTGGTTGAAGAGGTAGCCGGCCGGCTTGCCCGAAAGACGCGGAAAAAAGGCCGTGTTGCCGGTGGCGCCTTCGCGACCATGGCAGGCGATGCAGGCGGCGGCACGTTGCTCGATGGTGTCAGGAACGCGACCGGGCGGTGCGGCAAGGGCCATGTCCGAGAAGGTAACTGAGGCGATAGAGGCAATCATGGCGCTCAAGGTGGGCAGGACCCACCCGACCTTGCGGATACGGACTACGAATGTCATCGAACGATTGTGGCGCCGGCAGCGGTGGCAGCCGATACATTCCTGCTATGCGTAAACATCTCTCATCGACACAGGGCCCGCAACGTCTGCTGTATGGAGGCGTCGTCGGCTTGGTCGTCGGAACCCTGGCGTGGCCTCTCGATGGCCTCCCGCGAGGGCTCGTGGGCTGGTGCAGCGGCGTTTTGGTTTACCTGATGCTGGCTTTTTGGCTGGCCGAAACGTGCGACGCCGAGCACACGCGTGCCCGTGCTCAGTCGCTCGACCAGCCGACCGCGTTGATCCTGACCGCCATGCTTGCAGCGGCGCTGGTCAGCGTCGGGGTCATCGTGATGTTGCTCAAGCAGGTCAAGGGCCTGAGCGATGTCGAGCGGGCCGCGCATGTCGTGCTGGGCGTGGTGTCGCTGGCGCTTTCCTGGCTGATGATCCACACCATCTATGCCTTCCACTATGCGCACCGCTACTACCAGGAAGAAAAGAACAACAAGATCGCCGGTGCCGGCCTTGACTTTCCGGGCAAGCTCGACCCGAACTACTTCGACTTCATGTACTTCTCTTATGTCGTAGGCATGACCTCGCAGGTGTCGGACGTGCAGGTCACGTCACGCGAGATGCGACACATCACGACGGTGCACAGCCTCCTTTCGTTCGCCTTCAACATGCTGGTGCTCGCGCTCTCCATCAACGTCGTGGCCAGCGCGATTTAAAGCGCCGCCGCCGGCCGCCGCAGCTTGACGATGCCGGTGGACAGTGCCACGCCGCAAACGATCACGGCAGCGCAAATAAGCATCCATTGCGTGATGCGCTCGTCGAGGAAAACGGTGCCGTAGAGCACTGCGAACACCGGCACCAGAAAGGTCACCGTGAGCGCGCGGGCCGGGCCGGCGTGTTCGATCAGACGAAAAAACAGGATGTACGCGAGCCCCGTGCAGGCGACGCCCAACGCGATCAGCGCAAGCCACGCGCGGCTGCTGGGCATCTGCGCGGGCCAGAGCCACAGCGCCGGCAACGCGAGCACGATCGTGGCGCCGATCTGGCTGCCGGTGGCAGTCGCCAAAGGCGGAATGCCTCCGAGAAAACGACGCGAGGCGCTTGCCGAAATGCCGTAGCTCATGCACGCACCCAGGCAAGCCAGCACGGCCCACATGGCATCGTGGCCGTCGGCGCTGGAATGCAGCCCGGCGCTGCGACTCGCCAACATTGCGACGCCCGCGAAGCCGATCATGAGGCCCACGATGCGTGAGCCATCGGGCCGGTCCTTGAACCATGCCCACGCCACCAGCGCGCCGAACATCGGCACCGTCGCGTTAAGCACGGCAGCAAGCCCGGTGTTGATGGTGAGCAGCGCAAAGCAGAAGAGCGCGAACGGAATGCCCGAGTTGAAAACACCGATCAGCATCGTCGCTTTCCAGTGGCGCGCCAGCGTCGGTCCGTGGCCTCTCACCAGCAACAGCGGCAGCAGAAACAGTGCTGCGATACCCACGCGCACGGCGGCCGCAGGCAAGGCCCCGAACTCCGGCGCGGCGATGCGCATGAACAGAAACGACGCTCCCCAGAGCGCACCGAGCAACACCAGATCGATCAGCCAGCGGCGCGGGTTTGGTTCGACCGCTGCGCCCGCGACGCCCACGGCGCCCTTTACCGCACCACTCACAAGGCGCCTTCGAGTTCGAGCAGCGCTGTCTTGCGTTCGAGCCCGCCGGCATAGCCCGTGAGCGAACCGTCTTTGCCGACCACGCGATGGCACGGCACGATCACGCTGATCGGATTGCGCCCCACGGCTGCGCCCACTGCGCGCACGGCGGCCGGCTTGCCGAGACCGGCACTCAGCGCGCCGTAGCTGGTCGTCGCGCCCGAAGGAATCGCGAGCAGCGCCTGCCATACGCTCTGCTGGAACGCCGTGCCGTGCGACAGGTCGAGCGGCAGGTCGAAGCGCTGCCGCTTGCCATCGAAGTAGTCGCGCAGTTGCGCGGCTGCTTCGCGCAGCACCGGATGCGCGTCGTTCGACTGCCAGCCCGCGGTGTCGGGCGAGTGCTTTTGATGATCGAACCATGCCCCCGCCAAACCCTCGTCGGTGGCGGCCAGCGTGACGCCGCCGAGGCGGCTGTCGATGTGCGTCGTGTAGATCGTTGCGTTCTTGAATTTCATGGTGTCTCAGGCGATGGTGCCTGTCCTCGTCCTTGGTTCTTGTATTGCCTTGGCTGTAGCGGATGTAGCCGATGTCCTGATGCCCGGCGCTGCGCTTGCAGGCAGCGTGTGCCAGGCGCGCAGCACGGCGTAGCCGCGCCATGGCCGCCAGGCTTGGGATGCCTCCGCTGCAGCGCGCGCGGTCGTCACGCCGAGCGCCTTTTGCAGCGCGACGTCGCCAGCCGGAAACGCGTCGGGCCACCGCAATGCGCGCATCGCGATGTACTGCGCCGTCCAGTCGCCAATGCCGGGCAAAGCCTGCAAGGCGACGAGCGTCGACGGCACATCGGCGCCCGCGTGCAGTGCCAGCCGGCCTTCGATGACTTCGCGCGCCAGGGCCTGCAAGGCGCCCTGGCGTTGCCGCACGATGCCGAGCTGGCCCAGCGCATCGCCGCTCGCTGCGGCGATCGCAGCCGGTGTCGGAAAGAGCCGGTCGAGCCCGTCGATCGGTGTGGCGATCGGTTCGCCGAAAGCCTCGACCAGCCGCGAGCCGATCGTTCGTGCCGCGGCCACTGTGATCTGCTGCCCGAGCACCGCGCGCACCGCCAACTCGAAGCCGTCGGCCGTGCCCGGCACACGCAAGCCGTCGCCATCCGGAAACCTCTCATGCAGCGCTGCGTTAATGGCGATCGGATCGGCATCGAGATCGAACATCGCACGCACCCGGGAGATGACGATCGGCAGCACCGGCGCGAGCGAATCGCCGACCGACAGCATCAACTGCTCGCGCTCGGTGTCGAAGCGGAGCTGCAGCCAGCCGACGTGAATGCGCATGCCTTGCTGCACGCGCACTGTCCTTGCAAAGCGCATGCCATGGCCGCTGCCCGCCACCGCCTCGACACCGCGCAACGCATGGCGCTCGAAGAAACCGATCATCGCCGCGGTGTCGTACGGCGGCCGGTAGCCGAGCCGCACTTCGATCGGCTGGCCTTCGCGGGCCTCGGCGTTGCCGCCGGCACGCCGCAAGGCGCTCGGGTTCAGGCCGTAGTGCGCGACGAAAGCATCGTTGAAGCGGCGTACGCTGGCGAAGCCGCTGGCCAGCGCCACCTGTGTCATCGGCAGGCGCGTATCGGCGATGAGTTGCTTGGCAGCCAGCAAGCGCCGCGTCTGCAGATACTGCAACGGCGACACGCCGAACTGCGTCTCGAAGATGCGCCGCAAGTGGCGGTCGCTTACACCCAGCTTCGCAGCGATCTGTGCTGCGCCGGGGCCGCTGTCATCGTCACCGTGCGACCACGCATCCGGCTCGTCGATGAGGCGCGCTGCCTGCAACGCGAGGATGCGCGACGCATCTTCGGTCGACCAGCTGGCGGCGCGCGGCGCCAGTTCTGGCCGGCAGCGCAGACAGGGGCGAAACCCTTCGGCCTCGGCTTGCGCGGCATGGCGAAAGAAGCGGCAGTTTTCGCGCCGCGGGGTGCGCACCCGGCAGACTGGCCGGCAATAGATTCCGGTGGAGGTCACTGCGGTAAAAAACGAGCCATCGAAGCGTGCGTCGTGCGTCTTCATGGCGAGGTAGCAGGCGTCGTTCTCCAGCGGCGCGACGTTGGCTGGTGACGGTGGGGCGGTGAGGTTCGACATGGCGCAATCTTAGGACGATGGCGCCGCACAATCAGCCATTTCCGGACATCTGGCCGCAAGGCCTTGTGCCTACAATCTGTTCATGCAAATCAACGCTTCGATCTTCAAGGCCTACGATATTCGTGGCGTGGTTCCTGTCACCCTCGACACCCATGTGGCCGAGGCACTCGGCAAGGCCTTCGGCAGTGCGGCACGCGCTGCCGGCGAAACGACGGTGGCGGTCGGCCGCGACGGTCGTTTGTCGGGGCCTACGCTTGCCGCTGCACTCATCCGCGGTCTGGTGGCGACGGGCATCGAAGTCATCGACGTCGGTGCCGTCACCACCCCGATGCTTTACTTCGCGGCGCACACGCTGTGCCGCAGCGGCATTCAGGTCACGGGCAGCCACAACCCGAAGGACTACAACGGCTTCAAGATGGTGATGGCCGGCCGCGCGATCTACGGCGACGAGATCCAGGGCCTGCGCAAGACCATCGAGGCCGATAGCGCCACGCTCGCGCCGGGTGGCACCGTTCGCACGGTCGACGTGACCGAGGCCTACACGCAGCGCATCGTCGGCGACATCAAACTGGCGCGGCCGATGAAGATCGTGGTCGATTCGGGCAACGGCATCGCGGGTGCTTCGGCCCCCGCCATTTTCCGCGCGCTCGGCTGCGAGGTGACCGAGCTGTTCAGCGAGGTCGACGGCAACTTTCCCAATCACCACCCGGACCCGAGCAAGCTAGAAAACCTGAACGACCTGATGGCCGCACTCAAGGCGGGCGATGCCGAGCTGGGCCTCGCGTTCGACGGCGACGGGGACCGCCTGGGCATCGTCACCAAAGACGGCACCAACATTTTTCCCGACCGCCAGATGATGCTGTTCGCCCAAGACGTGCTTTCGCGCGTGCCGGGTGGCACCATCATCTACGACGTCAAGTGTTCGCAACAGCTGGCCCCGGCCATCGAAGCGGCCGGCGGCGTGCCGATGATCTACAAGACCGGCCATTCGCTGATCAAGGCGAAGATGAAGGAAATCGATTCACCGCTGGGTGGCGAGATGAGCGGCCACATCTTCTTCAAGGAGCGCTGGTTTGGTTTCGACGACGGCACCTACGCCGGCTGTCGTCTGCTCGAAATCTTGAGCAAGAGTCCTGACGCCAACGCGGTGTTGATGGCGCTTCCGACCAGCTTTTCCACGCCCGAGCTCAACGTTCAGTGCGCCGAAGGCGAGCCGCATCTCTTGGTTGCGCAGCTCGTCAAGACGGCGACCTTCGATGCGCCGGCGAGCGTGTCGACGATCGACGGTTTGCGCGTGGACTGGCCCGATGGCTTTGGCCTCATCCGCGCGTCGAACACCACGCCGGTGCTGGTCATGCGCTTCGAAGGCCATACCGACGCCGCGCTGCATCGCATCCAGGATCAGATGATGGCGCTGCTGCAGACGGTCAAGCCCGACGCCACGCTGGCCGAGGCATCGCACTGAGCGCGCAGACCCTGCGCAACGTGAGGTCGTCGGTGCTGCGCCTGTACGGCGCGATGATGCGACTCGCGCAGCCGATGCTGCGCCGCAAGCTGCGCAAGCGCGCGGTCGCAGAACCCGGATACGCCGTGGCGGTGGAAGAGCGCTTCGGCGTTTACGACGCGGCACTCACTGGCACCGACTGGTGCTGGATCCATGCGGTGTCGCTCGGTGAATCGCGCGCGGCCGGCATCCTGCTGATCGAACTGAGACGCCAGCATCCCGGTGTGCCGATCCTGCTCACGCACGGCACCGCCACCGGTCGTGAAGAGGGCGCCAAGCTGCTGGAGCCCGGTGACATGCAGGTCTGGTTGCCGTGGGACACGCAGCAGGCGGTCGCCGCCTTTCTCGATCGGTTTCAACCGCGCATCGGCGTGCTGATGGAAACCGAGGTCTGGCCTGAAATGGCTGCGGCCTGTGCCGAGCGCGGCATCCCGCTGGTGCTTGCCAATGCGCGCCTCAACGCCAAGTCGTTGGCCTCTGCTGAACGGCTCGCGTGGTTGGCGCGGCCGGCGTACGGCGCGCTCGCCGCAGTGTGGGCGCAGACCGAAACCGACGCGCATCGGCTGGTGTCGCTGGGCGCCAAAGTCGCCGGTGTTTACGGCAACCTGAAGTTCGATGCGGCGCCCGATTTGCGTCAGCTCGCGACGGCCGATTCGCTGCGTGCGTCGTTGCCCAAACCGATCGTCGTGCTGGCAAGTTCGCGGGACGGCGAAGAGCGCATGCTGCTCGAAGTGCTCAAGCGCTTCGGCGCCGCGGTGCCGGTGCCGCCGGCGCAAGCCGCCATCAGTTCCATCGCCAAACGCGTGCACGAGGTGCAATGGATGATCGTGCCACGCCATCCGCAACGCTTCGATGAGGTGGCGGCGTTGATCGAGTCGCAGGGTTTCGGCGTGGCGCGCCGGAGTTCGGCCAGTGCGCCGGCCGATTCCGAAATCTGGCTGGGCGATTCGCTCGGCGAAATGGCGCTGTATTACGGGCTTGCCAGCGTGGCACTGCTCGGTGGCAGCTTCGAGCCGCTGGGCGGGCAAAACTTGATCGAAGCAGCCGCGTGCGGTTGCCCGATCGTCATGGGCCCTTCGACCTTCAACTTTGCCGAAGCAGCCGACCTGGCCTTGTCGGCTGGCGCGGCGCAGCGTGTGCCGGACATGGAACATGCGGTGATGGCGGCGCTGGGGCTGGTCGGCAATGCGGGCAAGCGAGAAGCGATGGTGGAGGCAGCCATTGCTTTCTCATCGTCCAACCGTGGCGCCGCACAACGTACGGCCGCAGCCGTATTGGCGCTGGTGCAAGACGCGCCGCGGCCGGTGCCAATGTCGGGCACCGCGCCTATCGAGCGCACTGAACCCGGGTTCAGCGACCCGGCGGATTGATCACTGGCGGCGCCGGCGGTGCGGTCGGCATTACCGGAGGTGTCGGATTGAACGGCTGCATCCTCACCGCAGGCACCACGATCGATGGCGTAGGTGCCACGGGCACTGGGCTTTGCGTCGCAGCCGAGGGAGCTGTCGGCGAAGCGTTGGCCGACGCGCTGCCCGGCGCCGCCAGCGTCGAGTTGATCGCCTGAAGATCGTCCGCCGTCAACGTGCCGTTGGCCTGTCGCAATTTCAAGTTGCCCAGCAGCACGTTGTAGCGCGCTTGCGCGAGGTCGCGCTTGGTCTGGTAGAGCTGGCTCTGCGAATTCAACACGTCGATGTTGATGCGCACGCCCACTTGGTAGCCCAGCCGGTTCGCATCGAGCGCGCTCTGGCTCGACGACTCCGCCGCTTCCAGCGCCTTGACCTGGCCTGCGCCCGACACCAGCCCCAGGTAGGCCGAGCGCGTTGCCTGCGTCACGCTGCGGCGGGTCGATTCGAGTTGCTGCTTCGATTGCTCCTCGAGCGCCAGCGTTTCCTTGATGCGGTTTTCGGTTGCGAAGCCGGCGAACAGCGGCAGGTTGAACACCACGCCGATGGTCGCCGCGTTGATGCGCGTGCCGACCGTGCTGGTACTGGTGCCGCTCGGGTTGCGCGTCACGTTGTAGCCGAGATTGGCGTCGAGCGTCGGCTTGTGACCGGCTTCGGCCTTCTGTACTTCGAGACTCGCGACATCGAGCCCGAGCCGTGCCTGGCGAATGGACGGGTGCATGTCTTCGGCCTGCAAGACCCATGCGTTGATGTCGGCCGGCAGCGCCGTCGGCAACACGACAGGCGCAGCCAGCGGCGTCGGCGCGCTGCCCGGTCGCCCGACCAGCTGGTCGAGCACGATCTTCTTCACTTGCAAGTCGTTCTCTGCAGCGATCTCCTGCGCGATGACCAGGTCGTAGCGGGCCTGCGCTTCGCGCGAGTCGGTGATGGTCGAGGTGCCGACTTCGAAGTTGCGCTTGGCCGATGCGAGTTGCTCGGCGACGGCCACCTTTTGCGCCCGCACCAGCGCCAGGCTGTCTTGGCTGGCCAGCACGTCGAAGTACGCCTGGCTCACGCGCACGATCAGGTCCTGATCGGCGGTGGTGAGCACGGCCTGCGCGATATCGGCTTGCCGCAGGCCCTGTTCGTAGGTGGCCCAGTTGGCCGGCCGGTAGATCGGCTGCGTCGCGTTGATGCCGACGTTCTGCGTGTTGTAGTCGCGAGCCACAGAGCCCTGCGTGCCGGCCAGCACGTTGATGCCGAGATCGGTGCGGCCTGCCCCTGCCGTCAACCCCACCGCCGGCAGGATGCCGGCCTTGGCCTGTGCCGCGCGCGCCACGCTGGCGTCGTACTGCGCACGTGCACCCTGGTAGGTTGCGTCGTAGCCGCGTGCGGCGTCGAAAAGCTCGATCAAGCTCTGGCTGTGTGCCGACGGTACGACCGCGGCAAAGAACGTTGCGAGCGCGGCAGGAAGTGGGAGAAGCCGGGGCCAGAAGGGCATTGAAGAGTCCTTGAAGAAAAATCAGTAGCGCGGCACGGCAGCGTCGTGCTGGGCCGACCAGGCGTCGATGCCGCCTGCCACGTTGGCCACCTCGGCAAGGCCGCTCTGGCTCAGGAAGGCGGCCACCCGCTGGCTGCGTGCACCGTGATGGCAGAGGCACGCGATGCGCTGGCCTTCGTCGAGTTCAGCCAGGCGCGCGGGCACTTCGTTCATCGGGATCGCCAGCAGCGTGAAGCCTTGAGGCGCGACGCTCGCGGTTTGCAGTTCCCATGGCTCGCGCACGTCGAGCAATACCGGCGTTGCGTCCGCGTTCTGTGCGAACCATGCAGCGAGATCAGACGGGCGTACTTGGTCGATCATTTGTCGGTCGCCTCGATCGGGTTCAAAAAGAAAAGCGCGAAGGCTCGGGGAAGTTGAGCAGGCGTGGTGCCACGGTGTCCCACGGCTGTGTCGTTTCCCACTTGCCTTCGCTCACGCGGGTGGCGAAATGGGCACGCATCATCGGCTCGTCGCCGACGATGGCTGCTATGCGACCGCCGACCTTGAGCGAGCCCAGCAGGTTCTGCGGCATGCGGGCCACAGATCCGCTCAGCACGATCACGTCGAAGCTCGGGCCGCTCGGCAGCGGTTTCGATCCGTCGGTATGGCGCACTTCGACATTGGTGATGCCGTTGCGAGCGAGCGTCGTCTTGGCGGCTTCGGCCAGCTCGCCATCGATCTCGAGCGTCAGCACTTGCGCAGCGCGGTGGGCCAGCAACGCGGCCATGAAACCGGAGCCGGTGCCGATCTCCAGCACCGACTCGTGCTTTTGAATGTGCAGGTCTTGCAGCATGCGGGCTTCGACCTTCGGCGACAGCATGAACTGGCCGGCGACGGAGCCGTCACGCAGCGGGATCTCCATGTCGAAGAAGGCAAGGGCGCGGTGCGCTCGCGGCACATAGTCTTCGCGCCGGATCGTGGCGAGCAGGTCGAGGATTTCGAGGTCGAGCACGTCCCAGGGGCGGATCTGCTGTTCGATCATGTTGAAGCGCAAGCGCTCCTGCGTCTGGGTGGGATTCATCATCTGTTTTTTCCTTGAGGGATCAGGGCAAACCCTCGATTTTAGGTGGCGTGGCTGGCAGGGCCGGTGCCGTCTTTGCCGATTTGTCCGCTACCGTGCCGCTCCAGCGGCGGCGCGCCCAGGCGGCAAGGTCGTCCATGTAGCAGTACACGACCGGCACCACCACCAGAGTGAGCAGCGAGGAGGTGATGACGCCACCGATCACGGCCTGGCCCATCGGCGCGCGCTGCTCCGAGCCTTCGCTGATCGCGAAGGCCAGTGGCACCATGCCGAAGATCATGGCCAGCGTGGTCATGAGGATGGGCCGCAACCGAACGCGGGCGGCCAGCAGCAATGCTTCTGCGCGCTCCAGGCCGGGCACTTCATGGCCTTCGGCATCGACGCCCGGCGCACGCGAGCGGATCGCGAAGTCCACCAGCAAAATCGCGTTCTTGGTGACGAGCCCCATCAGCATCACGATGCCGATGATCGAGAACATCGACAACGTCGAGTGGAACGTCAGCAACGCCAGCACCACGCCGATGAGCGTGAGCGGCAGGGCGGTCATCAGCGCCAGCGGCTGCAAGAAGCTCTTGAACTGGCTCGCCAGGATCATGTAGATGAAGATGATCGCGAGCGCCAGCGCAGACACGGCATAGGAAAACGACTCCTGCATGTTCTTGGTCGCGCCGCTGAACTGCCAGCCGTAGCCCGGTGGGAAAGCGATGCCCGCCAGCGCGGCCTTGACGTCGTTCGACACCTCGCCGGCCGAGCGGCCGTCGGTGTTTGCGTTGACGCTCACCTCGCGCGCCAGTGCACGGCGGTTGATCTGGTTCGGCCCGGTCGATTCGCGCACGTCGGCGACCTGGTTGAGTCGCACGATGCGGCTGGATCCGTCGGCGTTGCTGCCGGCGGCGGCGGTCACGAAAGGCAGGCGCTCCAGGTCGGCCGGCGAGTTGCGCACTTCAGGGGCGAGCCGCACGTTGACGTCGTAGGTCTGGTCGTCCGGCGCGCGCCAGTTGCCGACCGTGGTGCCGGCCACCAGCGTGCGCAGCGCGCTGGCGATCGGTGCCACGCCCAGGCCCAGGTCGGATGCCGCATCGCGCCGCACGACGACGCTCACCGTCGGCTTGTTCGGCTTCTGGCTGGAGTCGAGATCGACCAGGCCGGGGATGGTGCGGATGCGCTCCATCACGGTCTGGCTCAGGCGCGTGAGTTCCTGCAGATCCGGGCCTTGCAACGAGAACTCGACCGCCTTGTTGCCGCCGACCGAATCGCGCAGCCCCACGTGCGTGACCGTCATGCCCGGCACCGTACTCAGGCGCTGACGCAGCACCGCCGACATCTGGTCGACGCTGCGGCTGCGCGCTTTGCGATCGACCAGCCGCACGTAGATGCTGGCGTACATCTTTCCCTGCGCGTCGCCGGTGTTGATGGTCGAGAGCGTGTAGCGCACTTCGGGCATCTCGCGCAGGATGCCTTCGACCTGTCGTGCCTTGGCTTCGGTCACTTCGAGCGAGGAGCCGACCGGCGTGTAGAACGCGATCGCAGTTTCCGAGAAGTCGGCCTTGGGCACGAACTCGGTGCCGAGCAACGGCACCATGAAGATGCTGCCGACGAAGATGCCGAGTGCGATCAGCAGGGTGGTGAGCTTGTGCCCGAGCGACCACCGCAAGATGCTCTGGTAGCCCTCGGCCAGGCGCTCGGTCGATCGATCGAACCAGCCGGTGACACGGCCGATGGTGCGGTCGTAGAAAGTCACTGGCGGGCCGCGCCGGCCCTGCTTGTCGATGGACGGGTCGTGCCAGATGCTCGACAGCATCGGATCGAGCGTGAAACTCACGAACATCGAGATCAGCACCGCCGCGACGATCGTGATGCCGAACTCATGGAAGAACTTGCCGATGATCCCGCCCATGAAGCCGATCGGCAGGAACACGGCGACGATCGACAGCGTAGTGGCCAGCACCGCGAGCCCGATTTCCTGCGTGCCATCGAGCGCCGCGCGAAACGGCGTCTTGCCCATCTGTACGTGCCGCACGATGTTCTCGCGCACCACGATCGCGTCGTCGATCAGCAAGCCGACGCACAACGACAGCGCCATCAACGTGATCATGTTGATGGTGAAACCGAACATCGCCATGAACCAGAAGGTGCCGATCAACGCGATGGGCAAGGTGAGCCCGGTGATCACCGTCGAGCGCCACGAGTTCAAAAACAAAAAGACGATGAGCACGGTGAGCAGAGCGCCCTCGATCAGCGTTTGACGAACGTTCTCTACCGCCACCCGAATCGGCCGTGCCGCATCGCCGATGGGTTCGAGCCTGATGCCGGGCGGCAGTTGCGGCTGGATCTCGGCAATGGCTTTAACGAGGCCGTCCACCACGCCTATGGTGTTTTCGTCCTGCGCCTTTTGCACCGACAGCAGCAGCGTGCGCTGGCCGTTGTACAGCGCGAGGCTGTCGATCTCCTGTGCACCATCGCTCACCCGTGCGACCTGGTCGATGCGGATCGGCGCACCGCCCTTGCGCATCACGATGATCTTGCCGAAGTCTTCGGGCCGCTCCATGCGCGCGTCGATCTGCACCACGCGGTCTTGCTCGAGCGAACGCACCGAGCCGACCGGCAGCGCCTGGTTCTCGTTCCTCACCGCGTTGACGACTTGCTCGGTGCTGACGCCGAACGCCTCCATCGCCTGCGGATTGAGATAGAGGTTGATCTCGCGCTTGGTCCCGCCAACGAGCGTGACCGAGCCGACGCCGCGCACGTTTTCCAACCGCTTCTTCAACACCTGGTCGGCCCAGTTGGTGAGTTCGACAGCGCTGGGTTGTTTGCCGGTGGCGCCGTCCGGCAACACCGCGACCGACCACACCGCACGCGACGCCGGGTCGAAGCGCAGCACGCGCGGGTCTTTCACTTCGTCGCGAAACAGCGGACGCACCGCAGCGACTTTTTCGCGCACGTCGTCGGCCGCCTTGCGTCCATCGACATACAACTGGAACTCGATGATGACCACCGACATCCCCTCGTAGCTGCGCGAGGTGAGGGCGTTGATGCCGGCGATCGAATTCACGCCTTCTTCTACCTTCTTGGTGACTTCGCTCTCGACGATTTCAGGCGAGGCGCCGGGATATTCGGTGGTGATCACGACCACCGGAAAATCGATGTTGGGGAACTGGTCGACCTGCAGTCGCTGGTAGGAAAAGATGCCGAGCACCACCAGCGCGAGCATCAGCATCGTCGCGAAGACGGGGTTCCTGAGGCTGACGCGGGTGAACCACATGTCGGTCAGTTCGGCGCGGTGCCCGACGCCAGGCGAACCAAGGTGCCTTCGCGCAGCGGGCCGATCGTGCCGGCAACAACCAGGGTGCCGTCGTCCACGCCGGTCAACGCCACCATCGTCTGGCGGTCGACCTGGCCGCGCATTCCCGGTTGCACGGCGCGATGCACGATGCGCCCGTCGGCCACCATCTGCACGTACGGGGCCGGCTTGTCGATGCGCACAGCCGACAGTGGCAGCGCGAGCGCTGAACTGCGCCCGACGTCGATGCGGCCTTGCGCGAAGAGGCCCTGCCTGAACCCGGTAGCGCGGTCGAGCCGCAGGTAGACCAGCACACTGCGGCTGCCAGCCTGGGCGCTAGGGTTGACGCGTGCCACCGTGGCCCCGACCGTGCTGTCGGCGCCGGCAGCGTCGAGGCCGCTGCCTTCGATCTGCAACGTCGCGCGCTGACCGACGCGCACCGCGATCGAGTCGGCCGCGGCCAGCGTCGCCTCCACTTCGATATTGCGCAGGTCGACCACCTCGATCACGCGCGCATCGATGGCGACACGCTCTCCGGACTGCACCAGCCGTTGCGCGACCTGGCCGGCGATCGGGCTGCGCAGCACGGTGTCGGTGAGGGACTTGCGGGTGACGTCGACGGCCGCGAGCGCAGCCCGGTGCGTCGAGCGCGCCGCGTTCAGGTTCGATTGCGAGGTGTCGAGCGCGGTCTTCGAGATGAATCCCTGGTCGACCAGCGCCTTGTTGTTGTCGTACGAACGTTGAGCCACCTCGGCCTGCGCGCTGGCCGAGTCGGCCTGCTCCTGGGCTTGCCGCAAGCGCGATTCGTACTCGGTCGGCTCGATGCGGCCGATGATCTGGCCGGCCGTCACCGTGTCGCCTTCGCGTACCGTGAGGCCGGTCAGTTCGCCGGCAACGCGCGCCTTGACGGCGGCCGAATCGACGGCGCGCAAGGTGCCCGACACGGCAAGCGTCTGCGCCAGTTCGCGGCGTGCGACTCTGACGACATCGGCCGCGGCCAGCTGAACGACAGTCTCCGAAGGCGCCTTTGCGGCGACGGCCACCGTCTGAGCTTTGCGCGCACCGATCGCGCGGAACACGCCGCCCGCGACCAGCACGATGGCAAGCGTGGCAATTCCCCACTTCATGCCGCGATTCATGGCGCGCTCCGCTGGGTGGCGGAAAGCCCGTGCAACACCGTCTCGGCCTGCAGCGCGATGTACTTTTCAGGGTCGAGAGGCACTTCTCCGTCGATGCAAATGCTGCTCGAGTGCTTCGACAGCATCAGGAAAATCATCGGCGCGACGATGGTGTAGATCGCCAGCCCGACATCGACGGGCGCGAACTCACCGCTGTCGATGCCGCGCTGCAGGATGCGTCGCAGCAAGTCGTGGCCCGGCAGCACGACTTCTCGCCGGTAGAAGGCGGCAAGCTCCGGAAAGTTGTTGCCCTCGCTCACCATGAGCTTGGTCAGGCCCGACGCCTTGGTCGCCCCGACGCGCTCCCACCAGATTCGCATGCAGTAGCGCAACATGTCGGCGGTGCTGCCCTCGAAGGTTTTGAACTCCTGGTTCCACTCGGTGAAGCGGCCCGCCAGGTTCTCGACCACGACCGCTTTGAAGAGCTCTTCCTTGCTCGGAAAATAAAGGAAGAGGGTGCCCTTGGAAACACCGGCGCGGGCCGCCACTTCTTCGGATCTCGTCGCGGCGAAGCCCTTTTCGACGAACAGGTCGAGTGCCGCTTCGAGCAGTTCGCCCGGTCGCGCTTCCTTCCGACGCTCGCGCTTGCCCCGAATCGGGCAGATCTTGTCGGTGAAAAAGCGGGGAGAGGGCATCGAGAAATTGCAAATTAACGTTAATGACTAACGGGTTAGTAATGTAGTGACCGCCCTTCAAACCGTCAAGAAGCCACAATGTCATCCATGTCCACCTCCATCGACCCATCTACCAAAACCGAAACCGAAACCATCGTGCTGGGCGGCGGCTGCTTCTGGTGCACCGAAGCGGTCTTCGACCGGGTGCAAGGCGTCGTCGACGTCGAATCCGGTTACTGCAACGGCCAGACGATCAACCCGACGTATGAGCAGGTCTGCACTGGGCGCACCGGCAATGTCGAAGTGGTCAAGGTCGTCTTCGACACCGCGCAGATCAGCCTGCGCGAGATCCTCGAGATCTTCTTCGTCATCCACGACCCGACGACGCTGAACCGCCAGGGCAACGATGCCGGCACGCAGTACCGCAGCGGCATCTACTACACGAGCGATGCGCAAAAGCAGGTGGCCGATGGCGTGATTCGCGAAATCGGCGAGAGCAAGACTTACCGCTCGCCCTTGGTGACCGAGGTCGAGCCGCTTGCGAACTATTCGACGGCCGAGGCTTACCACCAGGAGTATTTCGTGAACAACCCGAACCAGGGCTACTGCGCTTTCGTGGTCGGCCCTAAAGTCGAGAAGTTCCAGAAGACCTTTGCTTCGAAGGTGAAGGGTTGAGTCTTTCGGCCGAGTTCTGACTTTTATCCCTGTGCATTTACTGCGTCTGTCCCGTTTGCCGCGCCTAAGCGCGAACCCGCTTATCGCCGTCTTGCTGGCGGTAGCGCTTTGGTTCGCGTCGACGATGGGGCTGGTGCATGGCGTGGTGCACGTGCCGGGCGCGCCGCAGGCCACTGACGAGGCAACGAAGGCTCCCGCTGCTTCAGCCGTTGCAAGACAGTCCGTCGCCAAGGCCGTTCGCACCGCTCACTTCACCGGCTTCGCAGCGCTCTTTGCCGATCACGCGGACGGCGACGCGCAATGCCGTTTGTACGACCAGCTTTCCCACGGGCCGGCGGCCATCGCCGTACCTTTGATCGTTCTGCCGTTGGTCTTGCCGACGGCCACGTTCGACTTCTTTCAGGGCGAAGTTCTCGCCCGCTGGGTCGCGCTGTTTCAAGCGCGCGGTCCACCTTCTTCTCGCTGAATCCCTGCTTTCGGTTCCGGCGGCTGCCGCACGCGTTCAGCGTGCGTGCGCCTGCTGGCTTCCTTTCGATTCAACGAGCTTCTCAATTTCATGACCCCTTCTTTTCGTCGTGGCGCCATCGGCGCCGCTGTCTCCTTGCTCGCCGCCTCGGCGGCCTACGCGCAATCTGAAACGACCCCTAACGCGGCGCCCACGCTGCAGGAAATCACCGTCACCGGCAACCCGCTCGGCGCCACGGATTCGATCGCACCCACCGCCTCGCTCAAAGGCGATGCCTTGTTGCTGCGTTCGCAGTCCACGCTCGGCGAAACGCTCGACGGGCTGCCCGGCGTGAGCAGCAGTTACTTCGGCCCCAACGCGAGCCGGCCGATCATCCGTGGCCAGGACGGCGACCGCATCCGCATCCTGCAGAACGGCGGCGGCGCGCCCGATGCGTCGGCTCTGAGCTACGACCATGCGGTGCCGGTCGATGCACTGGTGACCGACCGCATCGAGGTGTTGCGCGGCCCCTCGGCACTGCAGTACGGCGGCAGCGCGGTCGGCGGTGTCGTCAACGTCATCGACAACCGCATTCCGACCGAACCTTTCGATGCCGAGGGCAGCTTCGGCGGCCGGGCCGACTTGGGCTATTCGACCGGCAACCGGGAGAAGAACGGCGGCGTCGTCCTCGAAGGCGGCAACGATCGCTACGTGTTGCACGTCGACGCCTTCGATCGTGAGTCGGGCGATGTCTCGGTGCCGATCGAACTGCAATGCAGCAAGCCGGGTTCACCGGGTCTGGCGCGCCGCATCTGCAACTCGGCCAACCAGGCGCATGGTGGCGCCATCGGCGGCACGCTGTTCTTCGACCAGGTCTGGATCGGTGCCTCCGCCAGCACCTACCGCAGCACCTACGGCACCGTGGCCGAAGACGACGTGACCATCGGCATGAAGTCGGATCGCTACGCGCTGGAAGGCGAGTGGCGGCCGGGTGGCTTCTTCACCAGCGTGCACGCCAAGCTGAGCCACACGGACTATCGCCACACGGAATTCGAAGGTGCCACGGCCGGCACCACCTTCGCCAACAAGAGCAACGACTTCAGGCTCGAAGCCAAGCATCAGAAAATCGGCAACTTCGAAGGCCTGATCGGCTTCAGCAGCGAGAGCAACCGCTTCTCTGCCGATGGCGAAGAAGCCTTCGCGCCGAACAGCCGCACGCGGGCCAACGCCATCTTTCTGCATGAAGAACTGGGCACGTCGTGGGGCCGCCTGAGCTTCGGTGCGCGCGCCGAGCAAGTGAAGGTGACGTCGCTGGGCTACCCGGAGGACCCGAGCGTGACGCGCTTCGCGATCGGCGAGCGCGACTTCAACCCGCACAGTGCGGCACTGGGGGCGCTGGTCAATCTCGCACCGCAGTGGCAACTGACATCGAACCTCGCGTACACCGAGCGTGCACCGAAGGACTACGAGCTCTTCGCCAACGGCCCGCACGTCGCGACCGCCGCATGGGAGGTCGGCGATCCATCGCTCAAGAAAGAGAAGTCGACCGGCCTGGACATCGGTGCGCAATGGAAGTCGGGCCCGAACACGGCACGCGTCAATGCGTACGTCACGCGCTTCCAGAACTACATCGGCCTGACCTCGACCGGGCGCGAACTCGACGCAGATGGCAACGTATTGGCCTTGCCTGGCACACCGGATGCGCTCGCCGAGTACGCCTACAACGGCGTGCGCGCGCGCTTCACCGGCATCGAGGCCAACGGCAATCTGCGGCTGCTGGGCACCGACGGTTTCTCGAAGATGAACGACGGCTCGACCCTCGATCTCGAATGGCGTGGTGACTTGGTTCGCGCGATCAATACCGACACCGGCGAGCCCTTGCCGCGCATCGCACCCGTGCGCGTCGGCGGCACGCTGGCGTATGGCAACGGACCGTGGGGTGCGCGTGTCGGTTTCGACTACAACGCCGCACAGCACCGCGTGCCGGAAATGGGCGCCCGCGAGACCGACGCCTACACCTTGTGGAATGCGGCGCTCACGTACCGCATGAAAGTCGACCGCGCCAACCTCACCTGGTACGCGCGCCTCGACAATATCACCAACAAGCTGGCGTACAGCGCGACGTCGATCCTGACGACGACGGTGTACCCCAATGCGCCGTTGCCGGGACGGACGTTGAAGGTCGGGCTGCGCGCGACGTTCTGACGTCCGCGCCTAGGCTTTCGCGGATGCGGGAGCCGGGTGCCCGCTCACCCTGCTTCCCGCATCCCGCGGCAAGCCCACCGCATCCACCAGCGCCAGCAGCGCCACCGCGGTGACGAGCCCGAAGGCGATGCGAAAGTCCTGCACGCCGGGCGCACCGGCATGCCCGGTAAAGCGCTCGGCGATGCTCAGCCCGATCGCTCCAAACGCGATGCCGACGCCTGCGCTTGCCTGTTGGAACATGCTGAAAAGCGTGGTCGCGCCGCTGGTCTGCGCCGGCGTGGTGTCGCAGAAGGCCAGCGTGTTGATGGCGGTGAACTGCATCGACCGGCACATGCCGCTTAACACCAGCACCGCCGCCATGACCGCG
Source organism: Variovorax sp. RTB1 (assembly GCF_035018765.1). Lineage (NCBI taxonomy): Bacteria > Pseudomonadati > Pseudomonadota > Betaproteobacteria > Burkholderiales > Comamonadaceae > Variovorax > Variovorax sp. RTB1. Next base: position 15,290 of record NZ_JASJXG010000048.1, on the reverse strand, counting down.
ACCGGCGTGTCGGCAGAAAACGCCATGAGCGCCGCGAAACCGAGCGCCACCAACAGGCCGTTGAAGAGCAGCGTGCCACGAAACCCCAGCCGCCGCATGACGAAGCTGGTGGCCGGCTTCATGCCGAGGTTGCCGCCGAACATCGCCAGCATCATGAAGCCCGAGGCGACCATGCTGAAGCCAAAAGCCAGCTGAAACATCAGCGGCAGCAAAAACGGCGCGCTGCTGATCGCGATGCGAAAGAGCGATCCGCCGAACACCGACACCCTGAAGGTCTGCACGCCGAAGGCCGACAGGTCGACCAGCGGATGCGCCGTGCGCCGCAGGTGCCAGAGCGCGAAGCCCAGCGAGGCCGCACCACCCGCCGCCAACGCGCCGGCGAAGAGCCAGTCGATGGGCGTGTGGCTCATCAGCTCCAGCCCGTACATCAGGGCCGCCAGGCCGAACCCGCTGGCGGCGAAACCGGTCCAGTCGAACGGGCGCAGCTTGCCGGGCGCGTCGTCGATCCAGCGCAGCGCCAGCACGATCGCGATCGCACCGAGCGGCACGTTCAAAAAGAAGATCCAGTGCCAGCTCCAGGTGCTGGCGATCCAGCCGCCCAGCGGCGGCCCGAGCACCGGCGCCGCCAGGCCGGGCCAGGTGATCGTCGCGATGGCTTTGACCAGGCCGCTCTTGGGCGTGCTGCGCAATACCACCAGCCGGCCCACCGGCACCATCAGCGCGCCGCCGATGCCCTGCACGATGCGCGCGGCCACGAACACCGGCAGGCTCTGTGCCATGCCGCATGCCACCGAGGCCAGCGTGAACAGCAGCACCGCGCCGGCAAAGACGGAGCGCGGACCGAAGCGGTCGGCCACCCAGCCGCTCATCGGGATGAACACCGCCAGCGCCAGCAGGTAGGCGCTGATGCCGATCGACAGGTTCACCGGCAACACGCCGAAGCTCTGCGCCATGGCGGGCACCGCCGTCGTGATGACGGTCGCATCGAGGTTCTCCATGAAGAAGGCCGCGGCGACGAGAAATGCGATGAGGCGGCCGCGGCGGGCGTTGTCGGCGGGACTGACGTCCGGCGCCGGACTCTCGGAAGGGGGCGAAATCATGAGTGACCGAGCATAGCCATCCGAAAGCGCCTCGACCCGAAAAGCGCTTTAACCTCGGCACCAGATTCCTTAAGGCACTCCCACGATGTCCGCTTCTCCATTCGAACCCACCGATCCGCCCGACAACAGCGGCATGCGCAAAGGCCTGACCAGCTACGGCGACCAGGGCTTTTCGCTGTTCCTGCGCAAGGCCTTCATCAAGGGCGCGGGCTTCACCGATGCCGCGCTCGACCGCCCGGTGATCGGCATCACCAACACCGGCAGCGCCTACAACCCGTGCCACGGCAATGCACCGCAGCTGATCGAAGCGGTCAAGCGCGGCGTGATGCTGGCGGGCGGCCTGCCGATGGACTTCCCGACCATATCGGTACACGAGAGCTTTGCCGCGCCGACCAGCATGTACCTGCGCAATCTGATGTCGATGGACACCGAGGAGATGGTGCGCGCTCAGCCGATGGACGCGGTGGTGCTGATCGGCGGCTGCGACAAGACCGTGCCGGCGCAGTTGATGGGCGCGGCATCGGCCAACATCCCGTCGATCCAGCTCATCACCGGCTCGATGCTGACCGGCAGCCATCGTGGCGAGCGCGTCGGTGCCTGCACCGACTGCCGTCGCTACTGGGGCAAGTACCGCGCCGAAGAGGTCGATGCCGAAGAGATCGCGGACGTCAACGATCAGCTGGTCGCCAGCGTCGGCACCTGCTCGGTGATGGGCACGGCCAGCACCATGGCCTGCATCGCCGAAGCCCTGGGCATGACGATGCCTGGGGGCGCCTCGCCACCGGCCGTCACGGCCGACCGCATTCGCATCGCCGAGCAGACCGGCGCGCAGGCGGTTCAGATGGCACGCGACGGGCTGACCATCGACAAGGTGCTGACGCCCGATGCCTTCGAGAACGCGATGCGCGTATTGCTCGCCATCGGCGGCTCGACCAACGGCATCGTCCACCTGACCGCCATCGCTGGCCGCATGGGGCTGGAGATCGACCTGGCGGCGCTCGACCGCATGGGCCGCGAGACGCCGGTGCTGCTCGACCTGAAGCCTTCGGGCCAGCACTACATGGAAGACTTTCATCACGCCGGTGGCATGGCGACGCTGCTGCGCGAACTCAAGCCGTTGCTCAAGCTCGATGCAATGACCGTGACCGGCCGCACGCTGGGCGAAGAGATCGAGCGCTCAGGTCCCGGCTTCAAGCAAGACGTGGTGCGCAGTGCGCGCAACCCGATCTATCCGCAAGGCGGTATCGCCGTGTTGCGCGGCAACCTGGCGCCCGGCGGCGCGATCATCAAGCAGTCGGCAGCCGACCCCAAGCTGATGGAGCACGAGGGCAGGGCGGTGGTGTTCGAGAACATCGAAGACCTGGTGACGCGCATCGATCGCGACGATCTGGACGTCACTGCAGAAGACATCCTGGTGCTGAAGAACATCGGCCCCAAGGGTGCTCCCGGCATGCCCGAAGCCGGCTACATCCCGATCCCGCGCAAGCTGGCGCGCGCTGGCGTGAAGGACATCGTGCGCATATCCGATGGGCGCATGAGCGGCACCGCCTTCGGCACCATCGTGCTGCACGTCACGCCGGAATCGGCCATCGGCGGGCCGCTGGCTTATGTGCAAAACGGCGACCGCATTCGCCTGAGCGTGACGAACCGCGAGATCGCATTGCTGGTGTCCGACGAAGAGTTGGCGCGGCGCGCGGCAGCGTCGCCGGTGATCGAGCCGACCGCTGCGCGCGGCTACAAGAAGCTCTTCTTGCAGAGCGTGACGCAGGCCGACCAGGGCGTCGATTTCGACTTCCTGCGCGCGCCGAAGATGATGGGCAAGGTGCCGCGATAACGCCTGACTGTTTCCAGTGAACGCCTCCGTCTTCTCCTCGCTGCTGCCCGTCGTCCTGCTGATCGCCTGCGGCTACATGGCAGGCAAGCGGCGCTGGGTCGGCGCTGCGTCGGTCAAGGATCTTTCGAACCTGATCTTTCTGTTGCTGGCCCCGGCGCTGTTGTTCCGCGCGATGAGTACCGTGCATGTCGAGCAGCTCAGCCTGCGGCCGGTGGCTGCGTACTTCGTCGGTGCGGGGCTGATCTTCGCGGGCACGCTGGTGTGGCGCGGTTTCAATCGCACGGCGGCGGTGCTCGCGCTGGCCAACACCTACAGCAACACCGTGATGATCGGTATCGCGCTGATCGGCTTGGCCTACGGACCCGAAGGCATGGTGGTGCTGCTCACGTTGATCTCGTTGCACTCGCTGGTGTTAATGACCAGCGCGACCATCGTGCTCGAACTCGCGGTGGCGCACGAGCACGCGACGATCAGCGGTGCCGAGCGTCGCTCGATGGCGCACACGGTGGGTCGGGCGCTCTTCAACGCTGTCATTCATCCGGTGCCGCTGCCGATCATCGCGGGCCTGTTGTGGGCGCAGACCGGTCTCACCCTGCCCGCGGCCATCGACACGCCCATCGCGCTGCTCGGCGCTGCGTTCAGTCCGGTCGCGCTGGTGATGGTCGGCATCACGCTGGCGCTGACGCCTGTCGGCATGCACTGGCGTGGCGCGCTGGTGCAGGCGACCATCAAGAACATCGTGCATCCGGCGCTGGTGGCGGGGCTCGGGCTGTTGTTCGGCTTGCGCGGCTTGCCATTGACCGTGATGGTGGTTGCTGCGGCGTTGCCGATCGGCGCCAACGTGTTCCTGTTCTCGCAACGCTACAAGACGGCGGAAGAGCTGGTGACGGCCAGTGTGGTGGTGTCGACCGGGCTCGCGTTGGTGACGCTGTCGCTGGTGATGGCGCTGGTCGGGCGGCTCTGAGGAGAAGGCGCCTATGTCTTTCGGCAAGCTGGCCGTTTGTGGAAGTGGCGCCGCAGCGCGGTCAACCTACAGTGGCGGTCAATGTGAGATCGGGTGCATCTTGATGGGCGTCGAACGATCGGTTTCGACCTTGATTCGAACCGGGCTGATGGGGGCGGGCGTGTGGCTCGGCGCCATCGGCTGCGTGGCCGCGGCCGCGGCCGATAACCCGGTACGGCCAACGCCACCGGATGCGCCCTGTCGAACGCCGTGTCTCTCGAGCGCCGCACCGCCGTCACGTGAAGCGCCGAAGCGCGACGAGCCCAAGGTCGCTGCCCGCCCGTCGGTTCAGAAGGGGACGGCCACCGAACGCAAAACCCAGCCTGCCAGGCCACCGCGTTGCAGTGACATCACGATGCGCACCGCACTCGGTGAACCGGTGACGGTCGAAGAAAACGAATTCCTGAAAAAGCAGTGCCCGTAAGGCTGGCCGCTTACCGGTTTACCGGTTGCTCACCGGGCGTTCAAGGCGCGAGCCGTTCTCGCACCCACGCGTCCGGCTGGCGACGATAGCGCAGGCGGTCGTGCAGCCGGCTGCGGCGGCCTTGCCAGAACTCCCATTGCTCGGGCACCAGCCGATAGCCGCCCCAATGCGGCGGGCGCGGAGGCGAGAGCAAATGTTTGGCGGCAGCGAGCGCCGCGTTCTTGACAAGGACATCACGGCCGCTGATCACTTCGCTTTGCGGGCTGGCCCAGGCCCCGATACGCGAGTCGAGCGGCCGACTGGCGAAGTACGCGTCGCTCTCTTCGGCGCTGATTTTTTCGACGGTGCCTTCGATGCGCACGACGCGCTCCAGCTCGACCCAGTGAAACTGCAGCGCCGCATACGGATTGCCAGCGATCTCCTGGCCCTTGCGACTCTGGTAATTGGTGTACCAGACGATGCCACGCGCGTCGTAGCCCTTGATGAGCACGATGCGGGTCGATGGCCTCAGGTCGCCTCCGACGGTGGCCAGCGTCATCGCATTCGGCTCCGGCACCTTCGAATCGATTGCCTCGGCGAGCCAGCGCTCGAACTGCATCAGCGGCTCGCCGGCACTGTGGGTTTCGTCGAGTTCGGCACGCTCGTAGCTTTTGCGAAGTGAGGCGAGGTCGGCGTTGGGCGAGGTCATGCCGGCATTGTTGCGCAAGCTGTCTGCGCGCATGGATACTGGCGGGCGATGACCTTCCTCGCGTCGCTTCCCCCGGATCGCCTCCCCACCGTGATCGTGCTGGCGTCCGGGCGTGGCGAGCGCTTCCGCGCGGCCGGTGGTGTCGGCTCCAAGCTGCAATCCGCACTGGCAGGGCAGCCCGTGCTGGCGCACACGCTCGACGCGGTTCGCGCCAGCGGGCTGCCCTGGCATCTGGAAGACGTCGGTCATCCGGGCATGGGCGATTCGATCGCGGCCGCAGTGCGCGCTACCAGCGATGCGGCCGGCTGGTTGATCCTGCCGGGCGATCTGCCGCTGGTGCAATCGACGACGCTGCGTGCAGTGGCGGCTGCGTTGTCGGCAGCGGTGCACGCGGCACAACCGCGCTTTCGTGGCGAGCGCGGCCATCCGGTCGGCTTCGCTGCGGCGTGCTTCGCGCAACTCTCGGCACTCGAAGGCAACCTTGGCGCGGCGCCCGTGCTGCGAGCACTGCGCGCGGCGGGGGCAGTGGTCGATGTGGAAGTCGAAGACATCGGCATCGTCACCGACGTCGATACGCCCGACGCGCTGGCGCAAGCCGAACGCCTGCTGCTCGCACGCCGCGCCGGCTAGCTGCGCGTGACGATCGCGCAGGCGATGCGCGGTCCCGAGTTGCCGGACGGCTGCGTCGTGAAGTCGTCGCGATCGCGATGCACGATCAAGGCACGGCCGACGACGTTGTTGTCGGCGCCTTCGGTCATCGACAGCGAGTGGTCGTCGACCGAGAAGCGGGCGACGCCTGCAGCATCCGCCACCAGGCTCGGCAGCTCGCCTGCGTGGCTGCCCGGTGCGCCGAACTTTCCATGCGTGACGCCGGTCGGGTTGAAATGTCCTCCCGATGCATCTCCGTTGTTGGCGCAGTCGCCCTTTTCATGGATGTGGAAGCCGTGCTCGCTTCCCGGCGCCAGTCCGCGCACTTCGCCCTTGATGCGCACGCCGTGATCGAGCGTGCTGAACACCACCGTGCCCATCGTCGGGTTGGGGTTGATGGCGGCAGTCGGCACCAGGTTGGCGACCGCGCCGGGCCTGTTGCCACCCATGCTCCCGCAAGCCGTGAGCACGACCGCCGTGCTGATCGAGAGCGACCACACGGCGCAAGAGCGTACGGAGGGCCGTACTGCGGATGAAATACAGGCGAAGCGAAGATTCATGAAGGTTCCTGGTCGGAATTGGAGGAATTGGAAGGTGACTCGTTGTATAGCCGCATTGCCGCCCCGCCGCCATCGGTGCCGGCCGCGACTTCTTCTGCAGCGAGCTTGATCAGACGGGCCAATGCCGCATCGTGGATGGCGTGGCGCTGCAGTTCCTGCAAGGTCTGCTGCGCATAGTCGAGCGAGCTGCCGTAGCGCCCTACCGCACTGGAAAAGATCTCGCGATAGCGCGCGTCGCTCAGCTCGCCGGTGAAGTTGGGGCTGCGGCGAGACAGCGTGAAAGCCAGCGCGCGCACTGTGCCGCCAGGCGTTACGCAATCGAGCCAGCGCGGGTCGTAGACACCCGTCGGCATCTCGCGCAGCCAGAGGCGGCCCAGTGTTTCGAGCGCATCCGACTGCGGGATGCGAAACGCCATGCCGCGACAACTGCCGCCCGACAGCAGGCCGAACACCAGGCCGGGGTTTTCCGGCGTGCCGCGGTTTACGCGGCTCCACATCTTCAGCGCCCGATGCCAGCCGTGCACACGGGCCGGTCGGCGCTCCGCAAAGTCGAAGTCGGGTCGCCAGATCAGCGAGCCATAGCCATACACCCAGAAATCCTGGCGCCCGCCCCATTCGTGGATCACGCGATCGAGCATCGGCTTGGGGTCGCGCAACGGTCGTGGCAGCGGGTCGAGTCCGGGAGGGCCGGGGTTGCCAACTACAATTTCAGGGTCATGGTTCACCGCACCATTATTTACCGCCCCCTTTCCTATGGAGACAGACCCATGGCATCCAGCGCCGACGACGACAGCCTGCAAAACCTGATTCTCGGCCTGCTCTTTGGACTCATCGCACTCGTCATCTTCCTGCTGGTCGGCATCGTGATCTGGCACAAGGGGCACAGCGCCAAACCGGCTAAATCGGGCGGCGCGCCTGTCGCGGCGATGGTGGCGCCTGCCGCAGCTGCAGTGCCGCCCATCGCGGTTGTCACCGAGACCGTGACGGTGACGATCCCCGACGGCGCCAGCGTCAACGTCGGCGCCGACGGTGTGGTCGCCTTCTACTTCGCCACCGGCAGCGCCGATCTGGCACCGGGCGCCGCCGAGGCACTGGCTGCGGTCATCAAGGGCGTGCAGGGCGGTCGCAAGGCGGTGATTTCCGGCTACCACGACACCACGGGCGATGCCGCCGTCAACGAGCAACTCGCCAAGAAGCGCGCGGAGATGGTTCGCGACGTGCTGACCGGGCTGGGCGTGCCGGCCGCCAAGGTCGATCTGCAAAAGCCGGGCGAGACGGCGGGCTCGGGCAACAACGCCGAAGCGCGCCGGGTCGAGGTCAAGCTGGTCGACTAGCCGCCACCGCGCAAAATCCTATCGACATCAAGCCCGGCGATACCGGGCTTTTTCATTGGCTCTTGGTACCATGAGTTTTCCCCATTGCGATGAAACTCATGACGACGCATACCACTGTCACCGAGGTCACCGACCGCATCCGGGAGCGCAGCAAGGCCACGCGCACGGCCTATCTACAGCGACTCACCGAGACCCGCGACCGCGATCGCGGCGCCGAACGCATGGGGTGCGCCAATGTGGCCCATGCGGTCGCCGGCATCCCGGCCAACGACAAGTTCAGGGTGGTGACCGAGCGCGCACCCAACATCGGCATCGTCACGGCTTATAACGACATGCTGTCGGCCCACGCGCCGTACCAGACCTACCCGGACATCATCAAGAACGAAGCCCGCAAGCTGGGCGCCACGGCGCAGGTGGCGGGCGGCGTGCCGGCCATGTGCGACGGCGTAACGCAGGGCACGCCCGGCATGGAACTGAGCCTGTTCAGTCGCGACCTCATCGCGATGAGCACCGCGGTTGCGCTGACCCACGACATGTTCGATTGCGCGCTGCTGCTCGGCGTGTGCGACAAGATCGTGCCCGGCCTGTTGATCGGCGCGCTGCACTTCGGCCACTTGCCGACGGTCTTCGTGCCGGCGGGACCAATGGCGTCTGGCATGTCGAACACCGCGAAGTCGAAAGTGCGGGAGCAGGCTGCGCAGGGGCTGGTCGGGCGCAAGGGGCTGATGGAGGCCGAGATGGCGGCCTATCACTCGGTCGGTACCTGCACCTTCTACGGCACCGCCAACAGCAACCAGATGCTGCTCGAAGCCATGGGCCTGCACGTGCCCGGCACGGCGTTCATCCAGCCCGGCGATGCGATGCGCGAAACGCTCACGCGCGAGGCGGTTCGCACGGTGCTCGGCCGTGCTGGCGACACCGGGGCCGCTGCGTTCGCCACGCCGCCGATCGGCGTCATGGTGGACGAGCGTTGCATCGTCAACGCCATGGCCGCCTTGCTCGCGACCGGCGGTTCGACCAACCACCTGATCCACTGGGTCGCGGTAGCGCGTTCCGCCGGCATCGTGATCGACTGGGACGACTTTTCCCGGCTCTCCGACGTGATTCCGCTGTTGACACGCGTCTATCCGAACGGCAGCGCCGACGTCAATGAATTCCAGGCCGCCGGCGGCCCCGGCTTCGTCATCGGCGAGCTCGTCGATGGCGGACTCATGCACGCCGACGTGCTCACCGTGCGCTCCGGCGGCATACGCGAGTTCGCGAACATCCCGACGCTGGCCGATGGCGAACACAAGCTGTCATGGAGCGCGGCGGCACCCTCCAAAAACGATGCGGTCGCGCGGCCGGTCGGCGCACCTTTCAGCGCTACTGGCGGCTTGAAGTTGTTGAACGGCAACCTCGGCCGGAGCGTGATCAAGGTGTCGGCAGTGTCCGATGACCGGCATGTCGTCGAAGCGCCGGCGCGCGTGTTCGATTCGCAGGCCGCATTGCAGCAGGCCTTCACTGCCGGCGAACTCGATCGCGACGTGATCTGCGTCGTGCGCTGGCAAGGCCCAAAGGCCAATGGCATGCCCGAGCTGCACAAGCTGACGCCGCCGCTGTCGGTGCTGCAAGGCAAGGGATTCAAGGTCGCACTGGTCACCGACGGTCGCATGAGCGGCGCCTCGGGCAAGGTGCCGGCGGCCATCCATGTGTCGCCCGAAGCAGCCGCCGGTGGTCCGATCGCCAAGGTGCGCGATGGCGACTTGATCCGGCTCGATGCGGTCGCAGGCACACTGGCCGTGCTGCTGCCCGACGACGAATGGGCCGAGCGCGAAGTCGCGACGCTTTCCGATGCGCAACGCACCGCCGACGGTCACGGCCTGGGCCGTGAATTGTTCGCCGGCATGCGGCGCAATGCTTTGACTGCTGAAGAAGGAGCCTGCTCATGGCTGTAACAGACAAACTCACCGCCCTCGACGTGATGCGCGACGCACCGGTCATTCCGGTCATCGTGCTGCACGATGTCAAAGACGCCATCCCGCTGGCGCGTGCACTGGTGGCCGGCGGCATCCGCATGCTGGAGGTCACGCTGCGCACGCCGCAGGCGCTGCAATGCATCGAAGCCATCGCCAAGGACGTGCCTGAAGCGGTGGCGGGTGCCGGCACCATTCGAAGTGCCGCCGATGCACAGGCGTCGGCGCTTGCGGGTGCCAGGTTCGGCGTGAGCCCTGGCTACACGCGGTCGGTCGGCAAGGCCTGTCGCGACCTGGGCTTGCCTTTGCTGCCCGGCGTCGCGACCGGCAGCGAAATCATGACGGCGCAGGAAGACGGGTACACCCAGCTCAAGTTTTTCCCGGCGCTTCAGGCAGGTGGCTTGCCGATGCTGAAGGCGTGGCAAGGCCCGTTCGGCGACGTCACCTTCTGCCCGACCGGCGGCATCCACGCGGGCAATGCGGCGGAGTTTCTGGCGCTGTCGAACGTGGCTTGCGTCGGCGGTTCGTGGATCGTGCCGGCCGAGGCGATTCGCGAAGGCAATTGGGCATTGATCGAACAATTGGCGCGCGCCGCCACCACGCTGGCACGCTCGGCGGCATGACCGCCGCTCTGGCAGGTTCCGGTCAGAGCGGAGGTGCGGAGTTGGCCGATCTGAAGGTCATCGCTTTCGATGTCTTCGGCACCGTGGTCGACTGGCACAGCGGTATCGCTGCCGAGGCCGAGCGCTTGCTGCCGGGTGTCGATGGTGGCGCGTTCGCGCTGGCGTGGCGCGCGGGCTACCAGCCGGCGATGAAGAGCGTGATGGAGCGCATGGCGAGCGACGTCGGTCATGGGGGTGGTACCGGTGGCTTCACTCTGCTCGACGAATTGCACATGAGCATCCTCGAAGGCGTGCTGCGGGACTTCGGCCAGACCGATGTCGACCCGGCCCTCCGTCGCGAGTTGAACCGAGCCTGGCACCGCTTGCCAGCGTGGCCCGACGCAGTCGCGGGCCTCACGCGGCTGAAGAAGAAGTACATCATCTGCACGCTGTCGAACGGCAACATCGGCTTGCTGACCGAAATGGCGAAGGGGGCAGGATTGCCCTGGGACTGCGTGCTTTCGGCCGAAGTCTTCAAGGCCTACAAGCCCGACCCGCGCACCTACCTCGGCGTGGCGGCGGTGTTCGATGTCGTTCCCGGGCATGTGATGCTCGCGGCGGCGCACCACGACGACCTGGCCGCGGCGCGCGCCTGCGGCCTGAAGACCGGGTACATCGAGCGTCCGAACGAGTTCGGCGCGGCGCGGCCCAAGGACGTTTCAGCGCAGCCCGACAACTCGCTGCACGCGCGAGACATCGGCGCGCTGGCTGATTTGCTGGGCTGTTGAGCCGCTGGAGCTTCAGCGCAACCCGCCGCCGCTAGCGTCTTCCTTGCGCTGGATCAGCCATCTGGTAGCGGTTGGCGGCAAGTTTGCAGTGCGGCTGTCCGAACTGCCATTGCCCATGAGGCTAGGTGCACATGAGTGACGACGCAGGTACCTTGGCAGTTCGGCGTTCGATGAGCCAGACATCGACCTGTCGACCGCGCACCGCGCGCACGACGAGCAGCGCGGTGCTGGCGGCGAGCATCCTGCTCGATTCGTTCCACATTGCAGCGCAAGACGCCACCCCGACGCCACCACCAGCATCGACTTGGCATCGTGGTGCTCGCTGTGCGTGGTCCATGGGCCCGAAGCTTGGGAAGGGGCAGAGTCCAAGCCCTTCACGCCAGCAAAAAAACGGGATGGCGACGCTTCGTAGGTCCACGGGGATCGGATGCCATCGAACTGATCGGGACCACCCGCCTCACACCGCGCCACAGCGTCCACGTCGTTCAATGGGAAGGCCAAATCCTGCTTATCGGTTGCAGCGACCAGACCATCGCGCTGTTGGCCGAGAGCACACCCAAGCCTGGTGCCGGCACGGGCCCGCTGGCGGATGCGTCGATGCCTGCTGACCGGAGTGGCGACGCATGAAGGCCCTGCGCGATTTCTTGACCGGCCTCGCACTGCTTGCGATGCTGCTGCTGAGCCCGTGGGCGCGTGCGGCACTCGAGCCTCGCGCCTTGCCCGTCGCCGAGTCGTTAGCGCGCTCCGCCGCACCTGCGACTGCGCCACGCAGCGCTAAGCCTGCGGCCACGGCGCTGGCCGTGCCCGCGCTGTCTTCCTTGGGCATTCGCTCGGGCTCATCACCCGGTATGTCGACGACGCCAGCCGACGAGACCTCGCAAGCGTTACGCATCGTGCTCGGCCTGACGGTGTTGGCCGTGCTGCCGGCGCTGGTGGTGTGCCTCACCAGCTTTATGCGCATCATCATCGTGCTGTCGATGCTGCGGCACGCGATCGGCATGAACGAGACGCCACCCAACACGGTGCTGATCGGCATCGCGCTCTTCCTGACGCTGTTCACCATGTCGCCGGTGTTGCAGAAGATCAACGACGACGCTTTCCAGCCCTTCATGGCCGGGGAGGTGGGCATGCAGGCCGGCTATGAAAAAGGCGTGCTCCCGCTGCGCGACTTCATGGTGCGACAAACACGGGAAGAAGACCTCGCATTGATGGTCGAACTGTCCAAGGCGCCCACACCCTCCAGCATGGCGGACATCGGCAACGTGCAGCTGGTGCCGGCCTTCATGCTGTCCGAACTGCGCGCCGCTTTTCAGATCGGCTTCGTCGTATTTCTACCGTTCCTGCTGATCGACCTGATCGTCTCGAGTGTGCTGATGGCACTCGGGATGATGATGATGCCGCCCACCACCATCGCGCTGCCAATCAAGATACTGATCTTCATTCTGATCGATGGATGGAGCTTGCTGCTGAAGGGGCTGGTCGGCAGTTTCCATTGAGCGCCGCTGTCGCAGCGTCGAGGCCAATGACAACCAACCGTGGTTGATCGAGCTTCGGGTCGGCAAGGGCAGACTAAACGAGTCGACCCTGCGTCCGATGAACTGCGATGCTGATCCTTCTTGCATCCTGTCTGGCGCTGGCGTTCATCGATACCGCGTGGGCCTGCGCCTGTTGGTTCCACTGCGCATACCGCCGCCGCGCCCGTAAGCCAAGGCGTCATCATCCGCGCAGGGCGGCGATCCTTGCCAGCGACAGTCCCGACAAGACGACGTCGCGCTTCGCACATTGGCGCAGCAAGCCAGAGTGGGCATGCAGGGAGGTGATCTACCTTGCATCACACGGTCGGAGTTGTCGCGAAATCGAGGCTTTGTTCAACCGGAAACATGGCGTCTACATGACGGTCGGCCATAGCTGGGTGGCCGACTACATCAAGGCTCTTTAAAGGTAAGCATGTCACGCATGGCCTGCTCCGACATTGGCGGCCTTGAGATTTTTGTCCATAGTTGCCTAACAATCATCGCCCATCCTCTAGAACCCGAGGCGCAGCGAAGGCTTTCTGACCGACGACGCCATCCAGCGGCTGCTGGAAGAAGCCATGTGCCGCCAGGCCGGACGCCGACTCATGCAAGTGGCCGAACGCCTGCACGCCGCCAACATCGAGCCGATGACCGAAGAAGAGGTCGACGCCGAGATCCAGGCCTCGCGCGCCGAGCGCCGCGCCCGTCAGGGCGAGCAACCCAAGCCACCACACGGCACCCAGTGACGTGAAGCTCGTCCTGGACACCAACATCGTCATCTCCGCGCTGATCTGGGGTAGCGAGCCCTACAAGCTGATCCGCGCCGCCACCGAAGGCGACATCGAGCTCTACACCTCTCCCGCGCTGCTGGCCGAACTGCAGGATCAGTTCACAACCTCTATCGTGAAGTCCCGCGACCTCGACGCCACAGCCCAGCCTGTTTGCAGGTCGCTCGATAAATCTCTGAGCGGCGTGCGTTGCTGGCGGTAGATATAGGCTGTGGCGGGGCCGCTGGGGAAGCCAACATTTTTAAGGATGGGCCTGAACACGATGCGAGAACCGTCCGAAGATTCCTCCGCAAAGGTATAGCGGCCATTGCCCCGGAGGTCCAAGTTATACGTATCGCTTGCCACCCCGGCCCGTGGCGGGCGGCGTTTTATGGCAATCGTCAGCTTCTCGCCTACGCGGTATAGCTTCGGCACCTCCACGACTTCAAGTTCCGGCAGCGCAAAGCTGTGCTTGATGATCTTGCTGGGAGTGCGCGTGAACTCGAAGGTCAGTAGATCATGCGGCACGGGGATGTTGCCGATGTATGAGACCAGCTCTTTCGGGTCGCGTTGCAACTCGATGCCGTTGACCTTGATGGAGGCGCCCGGGCGAAGCTCCACGTCTTTCTTTGCGTCGTAGAAGTAGAAGTCAGCCCGCACGAAGGTGCTGGACTGACTCTCGTTGTGAGTCATCACATAGACGGGCGTGATTTCGGAAGTGCCATCGTCCACCACCATCTTGGATTGCGCTTGGCTGTTTGTTGTCGTGATGGCAGTACAACCGCTCAGGCCACCAGCCAGAAGTAGCAGGCTCTCGCGTCGATTGATTGAACCCATGTGCTCACCTTCCTGGCGCCGTAGGCGTGCCGTACAGGCGCACATTGTTATACAGCGTCAAGCCGGAGACTTGCCCGCCCAACGGATTCTTGGTGGAGAAGAACAAGCCCGAGTTGCCCGGCACGTACTGGTAGCCAGGGCCCATGCCCTGGTAATTGAGCAGGTAGCCCGCAGCGTCGTGCGCAATGCCGTGGTTGGTCACCACTTCGATGCCACCCGCGGCAGCGAGGGCCGATGCGGAGGTGACTCGCACATTGCCCGCACCGGGTATGCCGCCCGTCGGGCTGAGCAAGGCGCCGAAGACCGGATCTAACCCACCCAGCGCATCGCCCACCATCTTGCCGAAGCGCAACTGCTCGATGGAGGCCATGTGCGCGCTGTTGTCGGGAAGGCCGTTGGCAGCGCTCATGGACAGAAGGGGGACGCGGTGCTCGTTTTTGTTCAGTTCATCGAAGGAACCAGTTTTTTGCCCTGCCGCCAAGGCAGCTCTTTCTGCATCGTTGCGAAGGTCCAACATGGTCTGGTAGTCACTCGCAGCTCGATCTGCGTCGATGCCGCGCACCCGCACAACCGTTGCCAAGACATCACCCGTTTTGCTTTGGTCGTAAGGGATCCATTCACCCGTTGCCTTGTCGCGCTCGCCCTGCATCTTGGTCATGGCCGAAGCGAGTTCGGGGTCGCCTGCGCCTTGGATTTTCCAACTCGGCATGCCCGCCAAGTTTTCCAGCGTGTACACCTGCTTGGTACTGTCGATCACCGTGGGCTTCTTGGCGGCATCACTCGCCCGATCCATTTCATTGCGATAGTTCTTGCTGGTCGGATCGCGATCGTCGTCAATGGCGGGCTTGACTGCTCCCGTGTCTGCGACAGGCGTCATCTTCCAATCAGGCCCATACTCGCGCTGGCGCATGTTGTACGCCATGACCTCGGCATTGGTTGCCGAATCGCTGATGGTCGGCCCGCCGCTGGCCAACGCCCGATGCGTCATGCGGTCGTAGTAGACGTTGTCGCTCTGAAGGTCAGACCCATTGCGATAGCTGCTTTCGTACGCCGGGTTGTAGTTGTCGTCCTGAATATCCGAGCCGTTGCGGTAGTCCGCATCCGACCAAGGCCCGACGCCCTGGGCTTGCTGTCCGTTGGCCCCTGCGAGGCTGCCGCCCAATGCATTGCCAAAGGCGTCCGCAGCAATCTGTGTTGCACTCACGCGTCCCCCCCGCATCACCGCCACCGTGGCAC
>NZ_JASJXG010000047.1:0-38768 GCF_035018765.1 Variovorax sp. RTB1 | reverse complement strand
GTGGCCTACGTCGGAGCAAAGCTGCAGTCCAAGTGAGCCGCGTGCGGCCGGTCAAGATGGGATGACTGGACGCTCACTGAGCGCCACCGGCAGAGACATTGCAAGAGTACCTAAAGTTTATTCGCAAACCTAGTATCACCACGACCGATTGAATATGCCCTCACTGGCCTGGTTGGTGTGCAAGAACTTAGGCGTGCCGTATTGCGCTATCGCCTCCTTGACACCATTTGTAAACATCTTGGTGTCTATCGAGATCGACACGCGCCAGACCGGCACCTGGCAGCAATACCAGTCGATCACCACATCCAAATAAACCCGCCCTGGGTCATCGGGATCGAACTGATGTCCATCGCGCGGCCCTAGGAGCATGGAGTAACACCGGGTGACAGGCATCGCGCGCAGCAGATATCGATGATCGTGCGCCCGGGCATCTTCTTGCGAATTTTGGGCTTCCTGTATTGCCGTGCTGGCCATGCGAACTCACTACCTTATCCAACGGGTGAGCATGCTGCACAAGGCCCGCAAGCTCAGCGGTGCGGCATCCAATCCCTGCCAGGGCAGCCATATATGCGTCGGCCTGGAGCTCACTCCAATCTGCTTGTCAAAGCCGAATTTCACTCCAGTCAACGTCACAAGCTTGTCATGTTCCCCAGATAGCTTTGGCATCTGGTCAATCCACTTAATTCCTATCTTATGAAGCGATACCTTCTGCCCCTGACCATCGTTGCTACGGGTGTGCTCTCTGCATGTGGCGGTGGCTCTGGCGACAGCAGTGTTCTGCTTTCTTCCGCTCCTGCGGTTGCGCATGTACTTCTGATCAGTGTGGATGGTCTGCATGAGCAGGACGTGGCCCACTGCATCGCGGCAAAAATCTGTCCGTCGATTGCCGCACTGGCGCAAACGGGTGTTAACTACACCAACGCGTCCACCCCTGGGCTGTCGGATTCGTTCCCGGGGCTGGCCGCGCTGGTTACCGGCGGTTCTCCGAAGACTACTGGGCTGTTCTACGACGTCTCCTATGACCGCACGCTTTACGCACCGAGTGACACCGCATGCGCTGGCGTGCAAGGCTGGAACGTCGTGTTCGACGAAACCGTTGGCATCGATAGCGTCAATGGCGGTGCCCGCATCCATCTCGATGGCGGCGGCACTTTCAACCCGCAAGCTATTCCGCACGCCAAAGTGAATGGCAACTGCATGCCCGTTTTTCCACACGACTACATTCAGACCAATACGGTCTTTGAGGTGGTGAAAGCAAACCTTGCTGGTGCGCGCACTGCTTGGGCCGACAAGCATGCTTGGGGTTACGACTGGTTGAATGGTCCGTCAGGCAAGGGCGTTGACGACTTGGCGCGCACCGAAATCAATTCAGTCGATGCCGCCACGGGAACCGAATACACAGACAAATTCGCTCACACCGAGAAATTCGATGACATGCACGTGCAGGCCATCCTCAATCAGATCGATGGAATGAACTCGACAGGCACATCTGCCGCGGCGGTTCCTACGGTTTTCGGCACCAACTTTCAGACGCTGAGCGTGGCGCAAAAGGCAACCAATGCCAGTGGCGGCGGCTACACAGACGCGACGTTCACCCCAGGCGTTCAGGTCTCCGCCTCCATAGCCTACGTAGACACAGCAATCGGGAAAGTGATAGCAGAGCTGAGTGCAAAGAATCTGCTGACTTCGACATTGTTTGTCTTAACAGCCAAACATGGACAATCACCAGCCGACCACAGCACACTGGTGAAGAATGGCGACACGCTGACAGCGCTGGTGCAATCCAGCGGCTATTTGGACGCTGCCGGCAACTGGGGGCAAAACGCCACCGCCACTGGCAGCCTGAACGACGGAACCGGGCTGTCGGGCACCGGCATCATTCAGACGGATGATTTAGGCCTCATTTGGCTGAAAGACCAGCGGCAGGTTGCAGCAGCGGTTGCCACACTCAATGCGAATTTAGGTTGCACCGCCCCGGGAATTTGCGCCAATGGAGCAGGCGCCAGCATTTTATCCGGGGCAGCGCTCACGGCAAAGTTCGGTGACCCAGCTTCAGGGCGCACACCCGACATCATCGTGCAGCCCAATCCGGGCGTGATTTACACGAGCAGCAAGAGTAAAGACGCCGAGCACGGCGGCAACGCACCTGACGATAGTCATGTCGCGCTCATCGTATCGAAGCCGTCAATCATTGCGCAGACCAACACAGCAATGGTTATGACTACGCAGGTGGCACCAACGATACTGACGTCACTCAAGCTGGATCCGAACCTGCTGAATTCAGTGAAACTGGAAGGCACTTCGGTACTCCCCGGTCTGAGCTTCTAAATGCCTTGGGTTGTTGGGGCCGCGGGTCCGGCTTGCGGTTGGCCGCCTGCGAGCTCCACGACCAGATATACCCTGTGCGCACGCGCGCTCCCCCGATACGTGCCCGGTGTCTGGATGCCCCGTGGACTTACGATCCGGCCAACCTTGCCAGCGCCCACGCAAATGTGAGAACCAAGGCAATGACCACTGCCGAGCAGAACCAGACTGTGCCGCCCTCCCGTACCGCCAGCTCGCGAGGGCCCGCACTTCTGCACGCCCGTATTGGGCGCTCCGGCTTGTCCGTCCACCATCCAAAATTTGTTTCGGTTCCGTTTTCCATGTAACTAATTTTAATTACATCTGGCCCGGTGTGATGGATCAGCTTCGAAGCTCCGCAGCCAAATGCGCAAAACCTAACGAAAGCGCACTTAGTCATGGTGCGTCGCAGAAAGCAAGTCGCGTTTTCGCAATACCTGTTCTGGCAACGCCTCAATATCCGCGCAATTGTCCGCACAGGCGCATTACTCCCTCTGAGGCGGACACTTGGCTGACCCTAACCGTCACGGCCCCGCCCAAGTGCCAGCACTGATTTCTACCACCTACTCATGGGTGAATGAGATTTCGGCATCTGGGTCCGTTCGCGAGCGGCGCAATACTCACGCATTCGGAATGCACTCCGGGCGTGCGCGATAGGCTCGGCTTGGCTCTATTTGATCGCGACACTCCCATGGGTCAGTTAAGTCCTGGTGTCGGGTTCAAGTCTCGACCTGCAGTACAACATAGGCGTCGAGCCCCTTATGCAACGATCGCTGCCACTGCCTTCGTATCCAGCAAACGCATCGAACTCAGTCGCGATCATCCCATTCGCGGTGATGGTGATGGTCGTGGTCCCCGTGCTCGTGTTCGTGTTCACGGCGCCAGTGGTCGCCACGCTCGTATTGATATTGCGCTGAGGGTCCGTAGTACACCGGCGGCGGGGAGTAGTACGCCTGAGGAGCTTGGCGGTAGTACACCGGCGGAGACGGTTGATAGTAGATCGGCGCCGGGCGCGAGAAAACCGGTGCAGGCTCGTAGTAAACCGGGCCCGGTGCATTGATCCCAATGGACCAGTTGACCTGGGCGCTGGCCGACGCAGCGGCCAAGAGGGCTGATATACAGACCGCACCGACTGCTAGGTGTCGGAACAAATTTGAGCGATTGAGGTTCATGGGAGGTCTCCTACCGGGAGCGAACGCCGCTCCTATGTCACCATCCAACGCATGCCAGGCGTGCAACGTCGACCGACTGGCGTGTGAAGACTGTTTCTAAAGGTGTCCGTCACTCAGGAATACGTGATCGATAAAGAAGTAATTCAAGCTCTGCGCCAGACCGAGAACTGCGGTGGATGCAGTCCTGAAAAGCAAGTTTGACGTAAAGCTCGACTGCTCAGATTCGATCTTCGTAGGATTACATGAACTACTTCCAGGTGGTCCACGTGTTTGTCCGCATCGCCCTTCTCGGCGCACAGTTTCGAGCCGGGTTTGTGACGGCGGCGGCGCAAGCTGGAGCATCGACATGGTCTAACCAAAGGCAGACGGAGCATAGGTCGGAGATCACGGTGCACCGCTATACCCGGGGCATCTCTCCTTTCAAGATGAACGCATCACAGACGGCGCTGCGATTCTGATCACGTTAACCACCGATCTTGACATCCTCCCCGCCCTGAAGGGCGGGGATTCCTACGGTGCTACGCATGAGTGAGCTCACGCGCAGTCGCTTCGGCGGGTTCCTGCTTCACAGAGGCTGGTTTCGCGGTGGTCTTGCGACCACGGCCAGAGCCGTCCTCTCCACAGGCTATGACGCGGTGTCCCCGCGCCAGTATGTTCATTGCGCCGACAACGTCGGCGTTGTTCTCGTAGCCGCAGTCCAGACAGGCGAACAGCGCCTGCGTCTTACGGTTGCCAGCGGCCACGTGTCCGCAGGC
This sequence comes from Variovorax sp. RTB1, assembly GCF_035018765.1. NCBI lineage: Bacteria > Pseudomonadati > Pseudomonadota > Betaproteobacteria > Burkholderiales > Comamonadaceae > Variovorax > Variovorax sp. RTB1. The sequence continues at coordinate 34,498 of NZ_JASJXG010000047.1, read as the reverse complement.
CGGACAGGTCTGGCTGGTGTAGTGCACAGGCACTGCAACCAGCATGCCGCCGCTCCAGTTCAGCTTGTAGTCCAGCTGACGCCTGAATTCGAACCAGCCTTGATCGAGGATGGCTTTGTTCAGCCCTGCCTTCTGCCGCACTTGCTTGCCGGGCGTTTGGACATCGCCTTTGGCCGACCGGCTCATGTTGCGCACCTGCAGATCCTCGACAGCGACCATCGCGTGGTTTTTGCTGATGGCAGTCGTGTTCTTGTGCAGGAAGTCTTTGCGGGCGTTGGCGATACGGCCGTGGATGTTCTGAACCTTGGTCCTGGCCTTCTTCCAGTTGTTGCTGAACTTCTTCTTGCGACTCATCGACCGTTGGTAACGGCGAAGACGCACTTCGTGTCTCTTGAAGCTGGACAGTGGGGCCACGAAGCTGCCGTCGCTGAAGGTCGCGAACCGCGCAATGCCGACATCGATGCCGATGGCCGTGATCGCCTCCACCGAGCGCAGCATCGGTGGCTCGACCTCGCGTTCTGTCTGGACAGAGAAGAACCACTTGCCGCCCGACGAGCTGACCGTGATGTTCTTGGGCCTCCCCAGCACGTCCCGGCTCGCGCGGTAGCGCATCCACCCCAGCTTGGGCAGCTTCACCCGACCATTGGCCTGGTCGACCTCGAACTGCTTGGCGTCGGGGTAGCGCAAGCGCGCCGCAGAGTCCTTGCGCTTGAAGCGAGGAAAGCCGGGTTGGCGCCCGGCTTTGACGTTGGAGAAGAAGTTCTTGTAGGCCCGCTCCAGGTCTTTGAGGGCGTGCTGCAAAGGATGCACTGGAGCGTCTTTGAGCCACGGCGTCTCAATGCTGTTTCGCCAGACGGTGAGCAACTTCGCCATGGCCACATAGCCGATGAACTTGCCGCCGGCCTCGTAGTTGGCCTTTTGCAAGGCCAGGGCCTTGTTGAAGACGAACCGGCACGAGCCCGCGAAGCGGCGCATATCGCGCTCCTGCTCGCCGTTGGGCATGAGTTCGAACTTGAAAGCCTGGAGCCGCAGCATGGCTTTAACTATACTTGGTCTGATGAACACCGACGAAGATATTCGCAAGGGAAGACACTGCGTTTTCCTGATGCATGTGCATTTGGTCTTCGTCACCAAATACCGACGTGGCGTTTTCACCAAAAAGATCCTCGACGACCTGCGAATTGTCTTTGCTGGCGTCTGTGCGGACTTCGAGGCGCAGCTGGTGGAGTTCGACGGGGAGGACGACCATGTGCATCTGCTGGTGAACTACCCGCCCAAAGTTGCGGTGTCGAATCTGGTGAACAGCCTGAAGGGCGTATCCAGTCGGATGATTCGGCTCAAACAGTACCCGACCATTCACAAAAAGCTCTGGGATGGCGCCCTCTGGTCGCCAAGCTACTTCGCCGGGAGCTGCGGGGGCGCCTCGATTGCCGCCATCCGGCAGTACATCGAACAGCAGCAGACACCTCACTGACCGCCGCCGGATACAGGGCCAGCTTCGCTGTTCGCGCTTTCCTTCCCCGCCCTGAAGGGCGAGGTTTGACGGGCACTCCGATCAGATACGCGCGCGCAACTCCCTCACACCGCGACCAAGCTTGCGTCGCAGAAGGACGCGCAAAGTGACTCCGTCGGAGTAGCCGATCTGCGTGGCGATTTGATCGATGCTTTCACTGCTGGTGCGCAGTAGCTGCACCGCACGCTCGACTCGCAGATCCTGAAAGTACGACAGCGGTGTCTTGCCCAACACGCTGTGCAGGCGCCGAGCCAGCGTGCGTTTGCTGGCGCCGACTGCGACAGCCGCTTCTTCGAGCGAGAAGCCTCGCGCGAGTTGCTGGCGGGCCCAGCCCTCGAAGCGCTCGACCACGGGGTCGGCGTGAGAGAGGTGATCGGGGATCACGAACTCGGCTTGCGAGCCGCGCGCTTCGACCAGCAGATAGCGCGCCGCCAGCGCCGCCAGCGCCGGGCTGCGGCTGCGGACGATGCTCAGCGCAAGGTCGATATGAGCGAGGGCCGCGCCAGCCGTGATGAAGCGCGCCGAGTTCACGAGCATGCGGGACTCGTCGAGCATCACCTTCGCATAGCGCTGCCGAAACATCGGAGCCAGCCACCACGACGTCGTGGCGCGCTGACCGTCGAGCAACCCGCTCTCGGCCAGCACGAATGTGCCGGTGCACGCGGCGCCAGCGACCGCACCAGCGTTTGACCACTGCTGCAATACGACGGCCGCGTCGGCCATGTCGGCGTGTGCAAGTCGAGCCGCGAGCGTGTCCGGCATCTTGGCGCCGAGCGCGGGCACGAGCACGACGTCGGGCTTCACCGCACCGTGCAGGGGTACCACCGGCACGGTCAGCCCCTGCGCGGTGCGCACCCGCCGTCGCACCCCTACCAACGCCACTTCGACTGGCGACGGCGCGTGTGCGAGCAACCCAGCCACTTGGTTCGCCGTGTCCAGCGTGTCGGTAAGGGCCGCAAGGCCCAAGTCGAACACGCCGTCGAGAACCAGAATGTGAATACGCATGGCAGTAATGGTATCAATGTTGGCTTTCTTGCCACTCGCTGATTGTCCGTGCGGCGCAGAGACTTGCCACTCGCCAATCCATTTACCTGTTCAACGAGAGAAGCACTCCATGTCCAAATTCGCCCTGTTCGTCCGTCTGGAAGCCAAGCCCGGCCAGGAGGCTGCGGTTGCCGCCTTTTTGGCTGGCGCGTTGGCGCTCGCCAATGCCGAGTCGGGGACCACCACCTGGTTCGCGCTGCAATTCGGCCCGTCGACGTTCGGTGTCTTCGACACCTTTGCTGACGAGGAAGGCCGTGAGGCCCATCTGCATGGCCCGATCGCCGCGGCGTTGATGGCCAACGCAGCGGCGTTGCTCAGCACGCCGCCGAACATCGAGAAAATCGATCTGCTCGCGGCGAAGTTGCCTGGATGACCAAACCCTAGCGACGCAGTTCCTCGATAAGGTACTCGAGCAGAGCGCATGCCGAGGGCTTCGGTCGTCGGCCCGGCATGAACGTGCTGTGGGCCTCGACCTCGCCCCTCTTCCAATCGGGTAGCCCGTACATGTCGTGGTTACATGCTTTCGTGCCCACTCAATGAATATGTCCTACCGCCACAGTCATCGCCGATGATGGCCACACTGCATGCTCCTTCGCTGGCGCCAGCTTTTGCCAGCTAAATTTTGGTTTTCCAAAACGCTTGCATTGCCTTCGTCCGCTCATCACGCTCAGTGGTCAGGTACATCGAAGTCGTCCCGATCGACACGTGCCCGAGGTTGTTCTGCACCACCTGCAGCGGCACCGGCCTTTGCACTCCCCTACCCTGCAGCGCATGCGACGCGTGCGAATGCCTCAACCAGTGCGTGCTGAACTTCATTAGTTGCTCCGCATCGGATTCAGGCAGGCTTTTGCTTGCCTCCGCCATAAATGCTTTGAGTGCCTGATAAAGCGCGGAGGCCGACCATGAGGCCGGTTGCTTCACTCCGCTGTCAAAGCGCGCCAGCACGTGGGTGCCGCGGTTGCTCATCGCGCCCACCTGCCGCTCGAACCCGTGCCGTGCCAGTTCGTCGCCCAATTCCTCGACAAGCTCTCCCGGCACAGGCACCTGCCGGTTCCGCCCGCCTTTACCGGTTACCAACAGCAGCCAGCCGGTCGCCATCGCGCCATCATCGGTCCGGTAGTCGACCCGTTCCAGATCTTCACATCTTGCGGCCGTGATCTCGGCCAAGCGCAGGCCCGTCGCATAAAGCCAGTGCATGCTGCGCCGGAGTCGCCGGTCCATCTGTGAGTCGCAATGCCCCTGCAACAACGCGTCGATGTGATCCCACTGCGCAAACGTCAGCGTCCTGCTCGATCCCAGTGGCCGCTGTGGTCCGGGTGGCAGCGCCACCGCAGCGAACGGATTGCCGACGACATACCCTTGGCTCACCCAATAGCCAAACAGGCTTCTAAGGATGATCAGCGACTGCCTCAACGCCACCGTGCCCAGCGGACCTTCCAGAGGCCGCCACAACGGCGACCAGCGCTGTCGGTGCCGCGGGCCACACCAGGTCGCCGGCGGCGCCGACAGAAACGATCGGAACGCCGTCGTATCTTCTTCAGACAACGACGACAGTGCCTTCTTGCGCTCGAGGATGGCCCACAGCAGCAGGCGTTCGGCTTCCTTGCGATACGCCCGCTGCGTAGAAGACAGAGTGCCGTCTTCGACGCCTGCTTTCTTCGAAGCCAGCCACGCACCGACGGCCTCACGGTCGTCGGCCGCCATCAAGCGGCACTTCTCGCGCGGCGCACGATAGCGCCCTGCGTTGCCGTTGAGTTCGGCGGGCAAGACGAATTTCTCGTAGGGACGAATGGCTGTTGCGGCAGGAACGACTGCGGCAAGGTCGACCTGTGAAAGCTGCGCCCTCGGCGTCTCTGCGTGGACGCCGACTTGAAGCCCTAGCACCTCTTCGTTCGCGTGCAGCCAGTCCAAGATCCGCAAGGCCTTCAGTTCGCCAACACCGGGCACATCCACCCACCACCGTGCACCGATGGCATTGATGCGTTCGACCAGTGCAACGAGCGTCGGGATTCCAGCACGCTCCAGGCGTGCCGACAGTGAGGGGTTGAGCCAGGCGGCCACGCCATCGCCTGGTTTGGGGTCCTGCGCCACCAGCCCCTGCAGCCAGCGCAAGGCCTCGAGCTGTCGTTCGATGACACGACCACGACGGGAAGTGGCTGCGGGAGCGCCCTGCCCTCCCGTGCCCGCGCTCGGGTACGCCTCTTCATAGGCTTCGAGCTGCTCGGCTTCCGAGAAGTCTTCCATCCCACTCGCCTCGGCGAACTCTGCGAGGCTCGGGATGGCTGGGGCGGAGACGAACCGATCCGGATCTAGCAAGATCAGCCGGGCCGTGCCCGGCCTGTGCTCGCGCCGGGCGGCCGCGGCAAACTGGTCCCGGATCCATGCACTGGTCCGGCGCACCTGGCGCAAATCCGCGTGCTCGCCTTCCAGGCCTAGATAGCGGTCCCAACTAGCCCGCTCGTCCAAACCCTGTGCCAGCGCCCGCATGAAGGCGAAATGTCCACTGTGCAGCTTGCGCGGCGGAGTTTTTCGCCGAGTCACGTGGATGTCATCGGTCGGTGGTCATCACCGGCTTGCCAGAACTTCCACCAGGCGCGAACCGGTGTCGCCTCCGGCGGCAGGCTCCGCATCTGGCTCGCCCGGGTCCTGCGCCGCCGCTCGACCTCGAAAGCCTGCGCGATGCCGGAGCCCTCGCGGTCACCGTCCAGCGCCCTCGCGCGCCCGGAGGCGCATTGGCGCTCGAGCTCCTCATTCCCGACTTGGGCGAGCTGGTAAAGCTGGCGGACTGTCATCGACTTGAAGTGAGCATGGGTGAAGCGCGGTCCCTGGGAGGTGTTCAGACGACTCAGACCTGTTCCGGCTTGCAGAAAAGAATGCTGTGACTGAAATAGCGGCCGAAGCTGTAAGTCATGATTTGTCCAATGATAAATAATATTATCATCAACGCGATATTTTGCTTTCAAAGTTGACAACCAGTTAGGACATCAATCTAAGTTTTTGATTTGATTGGGGTTTTTAACCCGCCGTCCTGTTCGGGTCTGCGGGTTGTTGCCATTCTTTACCAGCTAGTCCGGCATGTTGCACCTAATGCGACGGTCTTTGCGAAAAGGATCTCGAGTCCAATCTCCGGCGCCACTCGTCTAGATCGAGTATCCCAACGGATCTCACATTGTCGTCAACTCATCGCGTGCGGATCCTGCGCAAGGCTTCGCCGATTGCCGCTTCCAAACCCTCGAGCGTTGCATCAGTCGCGGCCTCTGCGGAAATGGAGAGCGTCAGTTCGCCGCCCTTCGATCGCACCAGCGAACCGGCCCTCTTCCCGGCGATCTGCAGCTCGATCTTTTCCGGCTTGTCGAAACCGACCTTGGCGTCCAGCAACCTGGCCACCAAAGCGGCCGGCGCCAACCCCTGGCCGCGCAATTTCTCCACACGCCGCAGTACGCCACGCTGGTCCTTTTCCATGACCACGTTGATCTGCTCCGCGTGGCGGAAACTGATCTCCAGTGGACTCCGGAAGCACTCGACAACGGCCAGTGGCAGCTGCGCCACCATCAGCGCCTTGCGTACCCAGGTGTGGCTCACGCCCACCGCCTCCGCCAGCTGGCGTTGGGTCGGAAATAGTTGTTCTTCCAGCGCGCGCTGGTACATCAGGCCCTGCTCGTAGCTGGACAAATCGGCTCGTTGGCGGTTTTCTCGATCCATGGCCGCGAAGAGAGCTGCGTCGCCCAGCTCGTCCGTCCAGATCGACGCCAGCACTGGAATGCCCAGCTCGAGGCAGGCTCTGTGGCGACGGTGGCCAAATACGATTTCAAACTGGCCCGGTTCCTTTTCCAAGGGCTTGACCAAGATTGGCTGGACGTTGCCGCCTGCGTGCTCGATGTCGGCCTTGAGGCCAGCAAAGGCGCTCATCTTGAAAGAGGCGTCGTGGCGGTTGGCCCAGCGGCTGGGTCGAATGTTCATGGGGTCGAGCTTGCGCGTCGGCACGGAACCCTCGTACTGGCTCAGCCTCTCGCGAAGGCTAGCCATCTCCCCTTCCACCTGCTGGATCTGGCCGCGGAAGGCGATCATCTGTCCTGGCCCAGTGCGCGGGCCGGCCACGCGCCCGGCGACTGGTGGAAACCTGGTTTCCACGTCGGCATTGACGGACGGCGGCCCCTCGGACTCACTGCGAACCGGAAGACGTTCTACGGGCGGCGCGGCCACGGGCATCGTCAGCCCTGCCGTCAGGGCTTCAAGACGTTTGCGTGTGCTGGCCATGGTGGCGCCTCCGTTGATTTGGTTCGATGGTGCTGTGCTTGCTCGAGTTGGCGAGCCTGCGAGTACTTAGTGCGCCTCTAACCGGCGCGCGCTGGAGCATGACAAGAAGCTGGGACTGCAGCGTGGAAACCTGGTTTCCACCATCGCACTCCCCCGCCCTACGAAGCCTAATTTGCATGCCGAAGCATGGAAACCTGGTTTCCACGCTGTCTTTCGTCGATGCGGTTTGACCTGTCATTTCGCTGCCCGTTCAGGCGACGCCCACGCCCCGACTATGGATTGCTCGACCAGTTCAACAAAAGAGTCATAGGCGTCCACTGCACGCTTGTATGTCTTCGCCGCACCTTCGTATTTCTGCACGTCGTACACCGTAGCGAATTCGGCGGCCTTATTGCTGGTCACGCTGGTCTTGGGAATCTCGACCGGCAAGGTGTATTCGCCATATGTAGCCTGAATCCATTGCCTTACGGCCGGCATTGCAGGGTCTGCCGCGTCTACCCGGCTGAGCAGAACGTGCAGAAAGTCAAAAGCCTTACCTTCACGGTCGGCGCTTTGCGCGTCCAGATTGCCTCCCATGTCCGCCAGCAGGGCCCAAAACTGGGCCGACGAGGCGAAGTCCAGACCCGAAGGGGGTACCGGCACTACGATTCCGTCAGCAGCCCACAGGGCATTGATCGTCACGTACGACAAAGAGGGCGGCGTGTCGATCACGATCACATCGTAAAGGTCACGCACCGAATCCAGACCGGCGTTCAGAACATCCCAGAATTTGAAGTCTGGAACTCGCATCTGGCGGGCGGGTAGCGCGAACTCTGCGGAGAACAAGAACGGCGCCGCAGCGACCAGATCGATGCCATCCCAGTAGGTAGAGCGGATCGCGTAACGGATGTCGGTTTCGGAGCCATCGCACAGCGGTCCGATCGTCATCTCTTCGTTGACCTCGGCTTCGGGAAGCAGGCCGTGCAGTGTGGTGAGCGATCCCTGCGGGTCGGTGTCGATGGCCAGGACGCGGTGCCCGCGAAGGCTCAAACCCTGCGCCAAAACCATGGCGGTCGTGGTCTTCGCCACACCCCCCTTGAAGTTACCAACGGCGATCGTGATGGCCTTGCGCCCCGCCGGTCGCATCTGGTCGCCACGATAGGTGCGGGTCCAGCGGCGCAGCTGCTCAAGCGTGAACGTGCGCTTCCCGCCGGAGGGTGTCAACTGGCCAACGGGCAGGTCGTCCTTGGTGATGCGATAGGCCACGTGGGCCTTATCAACCCGGCATAGCGAAGCCAGTTGCGCAGTAGAAAAAGTGGGCGGCAGCTTGCGAGCGTCAGGCGCCAGCAGCATGCCCCTGATCTGCTCGACCATGGAGCCCGCTCGCAGTGCCAACGCTGCGATCTTCTCCATGTTGATGCTTTGGCGCCGCGGCACTTGGGACTCGGTGGAAACCAGGTTTCCAGCGGCCGGGGGAAGAATTGCAGACATGAGACTCGCCTTGTTCGACAGAATCCGGTGATTCTACGAGAATCCATAGAATGAACAAGATATGCGGAAACCGTGCGCATTGGACGCGCGACTATTGTGAGCTCCGTTGGGGACCGCTTCCATCGCCTACGTCAACCGACCTCTCGAATGGGCGAAATCTGCCGACGAAGACGTGCTTTCAAGGCTTTGAGCGCTGCAGGCTCGGCGTCCCAGAGCTATTTGAGCGGAGAAGGGGTGCGGTATCCCATATCCACACACATTGAAGCCCATCCCCTCTCACGCTGCACGGCCCGAAATCCCAAGAACCATCACATGCAATCCCATCGGTTCTCACATTGAAGCCCAACAATCCTCACGCAAACGAAGATAAGTCACTGTCGTGCTTAAGGAATCTGGCATGCCAACTCTTCAAATCCCCAAGTGTTTAACTCAACTGAACCAAGACACAACCGCCCGCCATCTGTGAATTGACCCGATCACAATACGGCCCCATGATGTGCGCTCTCCAATATCCACCACGTCCGTGACTGACGAAGCCGAACTCCCATCCCGAGCGCCACAGCGCGCGCAGCCGACCGCAGAAGAGCAAAGCGTGGCGAAGGCGAACGAAGCGATCGCGATCCGTCCCAAGCGCGGTCGCCTGACCTTGCTGTCCAGACGAATCTACAACGCGCTGCTGTACCACTCCCAAAGGCAGGGCGTCGACGAGCCTGAATACCGGCTCGCGTTGAGCGAACTGATCGGCGACGCCCGCTTCAACTCAAACAACACCGAACTGCTGAAGTCACATCTGCGGGATATGCAGGCCACCACCATCGAGTGGTCGACTAGCAGCAGTACGCTCAAGCGGTGGGTTTCGTCGCAGTTGCTGGGAACGGTGACGATCGAAGAGCAGGGCAGGGGCCGCCCCTGCATGGTGACCTGGCGCTATCCGGAAGAAATCAAGGAACGGCTGGTCAAGCCCCACCAGTACACGCGCGTGCTGCTGGAGATGAGCAGCCAGATGCGCAGCTACTCCGCTGCCGTTCTCTACGAAATCGGCGCCCGCTATCTCACTTCTCCGGGTCGCCTGTCGATGCGCGAGGACGTGATGTGGTGGGCAGCCGTGCTAACCGGGCGCAGCGACATCAAGGAAGTCGACTACCGCTTTCTCAAGCGCGACGTCATCAATAAAGCGCTCGCGGAGATCGATGCCTTGTGCGAAGACTTCGGGCTCGAATTGATCGAGCACAAGCGGGGTCGCAAAATCGAAGAAATCCAGTTCAGGGTGGTGCCCAAGCTGCAGCAACGCTTGGGCGACATCGACGCGCCGAATCGCAACATCTTCGATTTGGAACTGGTGGGGCGTCTGATCACCCTGGGCATCAAGCAGGATGAGGCGCAGGACCTCTACGCCACCACGGACGAAGGCCAGATCCGCGCCACGCTAGACCACCTAGACCAACGCTTGCGCAACAATGCCATGCCTCCGTTGAAGTCGCCGGCGGCGTACTTCAAGGATGCGTTGAAAAAGGGCTACGCGGGCGTCACAGCTACCGCGGCGTCAGCGCCGGGGCCAGCGCCCGCCGCGTCGTCGCTCCCGGTGCTGACGGAGGCCGACCGGCTGCGTCGTATCCGCGAATTGTGGGAGAACGACCGCGTCGGTCAGGCGAGGGCTGTATTTGCTGAAATGCTAGGTTCGATGCAGGCTGAAACCTGTAGCCGATTTGAGTCGCTGCAGTTGGGAAAGATCGCAGCGCCGATCGCGCGGGCGTGGCGGAGGGACGGTCCGGCCAGCCGCATTGCCGGCACCACTTTCTTTAAGTGGCTGGCTCAGGAGACTTGGCCCGAAGAGCCGACCGATCGCGTGTTGCTTGACTTTGCCTTGCAACGTGGCGTCGTCGGCGTCTAAGAAGTGAGCAGTTACTTAGGCGAACACTCAGTTAAACAGGTCGCTGTCGGGATTCAAATCGATTGACCTGGCCGCGTGGCTTGCCCGCCTGACGAAGGTCTTATCGACCCGGCGCCGATGCTGCTAGGGAGCCCGGTCCGTTGCAGTAGGCGCTCGCGTACTGCCTGCGAGCCGCGCGTGAGGTCACGTATGCCGGCGACACCGATGAATTGTTCCCGTCGATGACGGCATGTATGTGCCGCACCTTACGCAAACACGGAAGGGCAGGGCGCTCGGCCGCCCTGGATTGCAGCCGAGACCGCTCGATCAAGGCGCAAAGCGCTTGAGGGCGGTGGTGACCAGGCCGCAGATGATGAACCGCTAGCCCTCGCGGAACGCAATCTCGGGGAAGGTTGGATTCAGCGGCACCAGTTTCACGCGGTGCGCTCGCTTGTGCAATGTCTTGACGGTGAGGTCATTGTCGACCTGCGCCACCACGATACAGCCGTGCCGTGGTTTCAACGCCCGGTCGGCCACCAGGATCACTCCGTCGTCCATGCCCACCTCGGGCATCAACTGGCCACTGGTCTGCCAAAAGAAGGGGGCCCGCGGATGCTTGATCAGCAGCTCGTTGCGATCGTGGCGCTTGGTCAGGAAATCGTCAACCGGCGACGGAGTGCCCGCGGTCAGTCTGCCCTGCACGAAGGGAAGAGAGCGACGCCCGGCGTCAACGCCGCCAGCAGGGCAGCCGCCGGGGTGCCGTCGATTCATCCAACATCAAGTTGGAGGGCCGAGTCCGAAAGAGAATATTGTGCGAAGGTTTTCCAACGTGACGATGCAAAGTTGTCGATGCGCTGTCTACCGAACGGCAAGTCCCTTTATGACTTGCACCGTGCTATTGAAATATTGAAAGATTGCCATGACCATCGAGCTGGACAAGGATGCGCGCCAAGAGGCGATCGCCTCCGTCGAGCGCTACTTCCGGGAGAACATGGAGGAGCGGATCGGTAACGTTGCCGCGGGTGGGCTGCTGAAATTCTTTTTGGAGGAAGTGGGCCCGCTCATATACAACCGGGCGGTCGCCGACGTGCAGAAGCGAATGCAGGCCCGCGTCTCGGAACTGGACATCGAAGTCCACGAAGACGAGTTCCCGTACTGGCGAAAGCTTGACCGCAAACAGCACGATCGCAAGTGATGGTGCGATGGTCGTGTGCAGTTCCTGGCTTTAAGCCCGGCCACCGTCGTCTTCAGGGGATGCAGGCGGAAGCTCTTGACCCACATGCTTTGAACCTATGAACAAACGACGCGTCCACGAACTCATGCGAGCCCGCTTCCCGGCCTCTGCTCCCGCACAGCAGGCATGGACAAATATTGCGGATGTGCGGAGTCGTCTGCTGGCCGAGCAGGCATATGCAAGCGTTGCGCAGCCCTTTGTCGATCGGGGCATCGAGGAAGTGCTGGTACAGGTACATCGCAAGGTCGGAGGCCGCATGCCAACCACGCAACTGATGGCGTACGTCGCAGAGCACATCGCGGAAGGGCACATCAGGATTGCAGACCGTGCGTTCTCCGTGTTTTGTGTTGTCGCCGCGAATGGTGTTGCAACCAGCTGGCAAGACGAAGCGGTAGGAGTCGACGCCCAGTAGTCAAGCTAGGCGTTTACTCTTGCGCCCTCAGCGCCGGTAACCCCAAATGTTGCTCGTTGCTCTGTCGCTAAGGCACGGCCTTCGCTCTACTTGCGATCGCTTGATGGGAGCAGCTTTCGGTGCGCTGCAGTTTCTGCCTGATATCGACCATTCGACAAAAAGATGTGGATCGTCGTCATCACTGCATTGTTGCCCAAGGCGCGTTGCCGGTGAAGCAAGCCGCCCGGAATGGATTCGCGGTCAGTAGCTCATCTTGATCGCAACTCCCTGAGCCCATCGGCTGTCCCAATGCGCCGTGAATTGCGCGGCCAGCTTCGGGTTGTTCCAGACGACCAGAGTGTTTTCAGAGTTGGAGCGGGCCGCTGCCTGGCTGTAATTGAACGAGCCGGTCTCGGTGTGGAGACCGTCGACCTCGATGTACTTGTCATGGTGAATGGCGTAGGTTGAAATGACCTTGATCGGGATGTCCGCGCCCGCGATGAGGTTCATTGCCGCGATGCTGGCCTTGCCGCGATTGCCCCGGTCGTCCACCAGCACCTTCACGTCGACACCGCGCTTGTGGGCTTCGATGAGCGCACGCACTATGTTCGGCGAAGTGAACGAGTAGCCGGCGAGTCGTGCCGACTGGCGCGCGCTGCCGATGACCTTGAGTACGAGTGCCTCGGCTCCGGCTTCTGGCGAGAAGCCAACCTCGATCTGCTGACCGTCAGGCACAGAAAGTGTTGCCGATGCCTGGTGCTGCACGGAGCAGCCGACCGGCATCAGTATCGCCAGGCATAGCACGCAGCGATTCAGATCAGGAAAGGTTAAAAGTTTCATCAAGGAAAGTGCAACAGTGTGGTGGGAATCCTAACCAGGAGCACGGAATTGCTTTCCTTGGACACGCTGAAACTGAATTGCCTGCAGATGGTTCCGGCGCTGTCCAATGAAGTTGCCCAGAACCATGGGTGACAACGAATGATAGTTTTACAACTATCTCTGCACGAGTGCCGTTGGGGCGCTGCTGTTCAACCTGCGTGCAAAGCCGTACGAGCACACCAGCGTGGTGGTGATGACCAACCTGGACTTCGCAGAATGGTTCAGTGTGTTCGGGAATCCGAAGATGACTACCGCGTTGCTCGACTAGCTCACGCACCACTGCTACATCATCGACACGGGCAATGACAGTTGCCAGATCACGCACGCCACGACGAACTCAGAGAAGCACATAAAGTCTCGTGAGCAGGCGCGAAAGACGCCGACTGGAAACGCCGGCTAAGCAATTACACAAGCGGGGCAAGGTTCTCTGGGCTTCACCCTTCGTGCCTTCTTCGCGCAAGCGATCTGCCATTCAAAAGGAGCCGAGAAAGGACGAAGACGGTGGAGTCATGCACAGCCGGCATCCCCGATGCCAGCTTTTATCCCCGTCTCCCATTGGATGCCGCTGTCGTTCGCGCCGAAACCCCGTGCAACAAACTGAGTCTTGGACGACGCAAGCGCCATGACTCGAATGCACTCCGACTTTTGGGCCCCTGAGGGGGCCTCGCTTCAGACTCCGGGCGAGCTTGCCATTCGGGGCAGCCGCATGGTAAATCGCGTCTTGCCGTCAGCTGACATTCCAACGACCTCGCCGCCATGACCCCTCGCGATTTCGCGAACGATAAAAAGTCCCAGACCCAGGTTGGCCCGTTCGTCCAGGGGCTCGGCCGGCGCGCCGCGGCGAAGCGGCTCGAACAGTTGCGGGATAGCTGCGAGTGGGATGGGCTCGCCAAGGTTTTCAACGGACAACCGGACGGCTTCGGCGTCACCGCTCAGGTGAATAACCACCGTACTGCCTGGCGTGCCGTACTTCGCCGCGTTGTTGACAAGATTTCCTAGCACCTCGCGTACGCGCGACACGTCGAATTCACCTGAGGTGTCGCCCTCCGCCTCAAAAGTAATCGGCGTGTCCGGCAGAGCGGCGCGCAGCACATCGATCTCTTCCCTGCAGGGGCCCGCAAGATCCGCGGCTGTCCGTCTGACGCCAATGCCAAGACCAAGTGAGGCACGGCTGAAATCGAGCAAGTCGTCGAGCAATGTCTTCATCCGCTTGCCGCTCTGGACAAGCCGGACAGTGTGACGGGTCAACGGTTCGAGAGTGGTCATGCGCGACAACACTTCAGCAGTCAACAGAATGGCGTTGAGCGGCCCTCGCAGATCGTGCCCCAGCACGCCAAGAAATACGTGCCGCCAGCGGTCCACTTCGGCTGTGTAGAACGCCACCGACTCGGCCACAGCTTGATCAATGGCTTCGTTGAAGCGCACTACGTCGTCGGACGCGTCGTCGTCGAAGTGCGATGCCTCACCCAGCCAGAGCCGCAGCACCGAAGCGCGCAGCGCCCGGTATTCCGCCACGAGCTGCTCGATGTCGAAACCCGCCTTGGCCCGCAACTGCGCGTGCGTCTGCGCTGCGCTCTCAGGGGCGCCCTGCGGGCGCTGTTGCTGGCCGAGTGATTTGAGCTGCTGCGCGGGTCGTGTCTGGGGTGCTCGCAGGTCCACTGCCACAGCCTGCAGAATCATCGGCATGTGATCCCGTAAAGCCTCCGCATCGAGATGCCGGGCGGCGGGATCCAGGGTGCGCGCAAATTCTTCCGCGCTGAACACGATGGTCTCGATATTCTGGTCAATGAAATCCGCAAGCCGCATAGAAACCTCGGTGGCTGACATGCGCAACCTGCGCATCGGCCGATCGTACCCAATCGCATCCGCGTTGCGGACGTGGACGAAGTGCTTACCGGCCCTCGTGACCAACCCTTAATGATGCTCGGCTGACTGCGACAGAGCAAGAAACAACGTCCCGGCGGTTGTCCCGTCGATCGCTGCAGGATTCGATCCCCGCGGAACAACGGCCTGCGTCAAAAGATCGGTCTGCACCGTACGGGGAAGCCACGCCATTGGCCATGACTTAAATATGGGCTGCGAGATGAGCCGGCTGTCCAGCACGGCGCAGTTGGAGTGGCGCTTGTCCTTGTGAATACGGTTAACCAATGTGGCCAGTTGCACTTCTTCTCCTTCAAGGTACTGGAAGAAGAGGTTGTCCGCAAGATAGAGCGCGCCGGTTATTTGGCGGGCGGCGTTGGCTTGCCGGGCCTCGACGCAAATGCGCAATCCCTCAGCAGCGTCGCAGAGCGCCGTGCTTGAATAAATCAATCGACCGAGCATGAGATCTTGTGTCTCTCAAGTACTCGAGGTTGTTTGTGCGCTGGCTATGAACTTCGGCGTAGGACGACTCCATGAGGAGTCCGATTGAAGTTGCCCTCATCGATGCTTCTAGCCGACGGCAGCCCACGCCCTATTTCGCACTGGCCGCAGTTTCTTGCATGGCTTGGACGCATTTGCTGTTTGCGCGGTGCTCAGACGCACGCTCCTGGTTCTGTACAACGGCAGAAGCTACAGCGCCAAGGCAATTTAATCCAAGGCGTGGGTCGATTAGCCGACCTACTTGTTTGTGCTGTCCGATGGCATCACGATCGGCGCAGTGCGCGGCGGCAATGCCACGCGGCATCTCAATCATTCCTGGGCGCCGAACCGCGAAGCGACGGAGCCCTACGACGACACTGGCCGCCTCGTTCACTAGTTCTGGGCTTTGCGCAAACTCAAGGCCCATGAAGAGCTTTTCGTCCACTACCGATTGCAGGCCGAGGCCGCCTCCGTCCCGGCCAACTACCTTTGACATTGCTAAGCCGCAATCTGCCGCGGAACCATGATCGGCAAGGCGCATCCGCCCCCCGATCTTTTGCAGTTGGTGCGGACTGTGTGGTCACCTTGTGGTTTAACCGGCGAACGGTTTTGTCAAGTGCGCTATTTCACCGAAAATCCCGGCTCGAGGCATGCAATCGCCCGAGCAGCTTGTCGTGATTGCGCAGCTTCAACGCGACCAGCGAGTGCACACCTTTCTCGGACTGCCAGGTGCCTTGCACTGTGAGCAGCATCGACCCCCGCAACGCCGCCCGCTGTGCCTCGGCAACGCTGGGCCACACGATGATGTTCACCGTGCCGGTCTCGTCTTCCAGCGTCGCAAAGATCACGCCGCTGGCCGTGCCCGGCTGCTGCCGGTGCGTCACGATGCCGCTCGCTCGGACAGTGCTTTTGTCTTTGGCATTGCGTCGCAGATCCTCCGCGGTTCGGATGCCCCATTTCGCCAGCCGGGGCCGCAGCAGCGCCAGCGGATGCCGACGCAACGTCAGGCCCATCGAGGCGTAGTCGTCCGCGATGTCGGCGCCTTCGGTAGGTGCGGCAAACTCGATGGTCTCTTCGATCGTCGGCGCGTTGCGCAGCAGCTCGGTGGCCCGCGTCTCGACACCGATCGCTTCCCACACAGCGTTCGGCCGGTGGCCCGCCAGCGAGTGCAGGGCATCGGCGCCGGACAGGCAACGCAGGTCGTGCGCATCGAGCCCTGCGCGCCGCCCGAGATCTTCGACCGTGGCAAAAGGCTCAGTCGCGCGCTCGGCCACGATCCGCTGTGCCACGGCCTCCCGCATGCCCGAGATCTGCGACAGGCCCAGCCGCACTGCGCGCAAGGGGTCCACGAAAGCGGTGTCCCAGCGCGGACTGCACCCGCTGGCCTGCGTGGCTTCTTCGAGCGTGGTCTTCCACTCGCTGACTGTCACATCTACCGGCCTGACCACGACCCCATGCTCGCGCGCATCGCGCACCAATTGCGCCGGTGCGTAGAAGCCCATCGGCTGGCTGTTAAGCAGGCCGGCGAGGAGGGCGTCGGGATGGTGGCGCTTGAGCCAGCAGCTCACGTAGACCAAGAGGCCGAAGCTGGCCGCATGGCTCTCAGGAAACCCATAGCTGCCGAAGCCTTCGATCTGCTTGGCGATTCGATCGGCAAACTCGGGTGTGTAGCCCTTTGCCAGCATGCGATGGACGAGCTTGTCCTGGTGCGGCTCGAGCCCGCCCTTGCGACGCCAGGCGCCCATGGCCCGGCGTAACTGATCGGCTTCGCCAGCGGTGAAATCGGCTGCCAGCATGGCGATCTGCATCACCTGCTCCTGGAACAGCGGCACGCCCAGCGTGCGCTCGGTCGCCACCTTGATCTCGTCGCTTGGGTAGTCGATCGCTTCTTCGCCCGCTCGGCGGCGCAGGTACGGATGCACCATGCCACCCTGGATCGGTCCGGGCCGCACGATGGCCACCTGCACCACCAGGTCGTAGAAGCGCTCGGGCTTCAACCGCGGCAGCATGCTCATCTGTGCACGGCTCTCGATCTGGAATACGCCCACGGTGTCGGCCTTTTGGATCATGGCGTAGGTCACCACGCACTCGGCCGGCACGTCTTGCATGCCGAAGGGGGCGCCACGTTTGCCCGCAACGAAGTCGAAGGCGCGGTGGATGGCGGTGAGCATGCCGAGCGCCAGCACATCTATCTTCAAGAGGCCGAGTGCATCAAGATCGTCCTTGTCCCACTGCACCACGGTGCGATCGTCCATTGCGGCGTTCTCCACCGGCACCAGGCGGCTTAACTTGTCGCGCGCGATGACGAAGCCGCCGGTGTGCTGGCTCAAATGCCGCGGGAAGCCGCGCACCTCGTTGGCGAGATGCAGCCATTGCTGCACCTTGTGCGTCGACGGATCGAGTCCGCATTCGACCAGGCAGGCTTCTGCGATCCACACGCCCTCGGTGCCGTAGGCGGTCTTTGCCAGCTGCTCCACCGTCTCCAGCGGAAACCCCAACGCCTTGCCGACATCGCGCAGCGACGACTTGGTTCGGTACGAGGTGATGACCCCAGTGATGGCCGCACGATCCCGCCCGTACTTCTTGTAGATGTACTGCATGACTTCTTCGCGTCGCTGGTGCTCAAAGTCAATGTCGATGTCCGGCGGCTCCTTGCGCTCGACGCTGATGAAGCGCTCGAAGAGAACGTTCATGCGGGCCGGATCGACCTCGGTAACGCCCAGGCAGTAGCAGACCGCCGAGTTGGCCGCTGACCCGCGGCCCTGGCACAGGATGCCCTGCGCGCGCGCCCAGTGCACGATATCGGCCACTGTCAGGAAGTAGGGCTCGTAGGCCAGTTGCGCAATGATGGCCAGCTCGTGCTCGATCTGGCCGCGCACTTTGTCGGAGAGGCCCGCGGGGAAGCGCGTGAGGGTGCCGGCGTAGGTGAGCGCGCGCAGGTGCGAAGCGGGCGTTTCGCCGGGCGGCACGATCTCGTCGGGATACTCGTAGCGCAGCTCTTCCAGGCTGAAGGTACACAGGCCCGCGATCTTCACGCTCTCGTGCAGCCATTCAAGCGGAAACAATTCAGGTAACAGCACACGGCCGCGCAGGTACTGTTCTCCGTTGCTCAACAGCTCGAAGCCGCACTCCGCCACGGTCCTGCCCAGCCGCACCGCCGTCAGCACGTCCTGCACGGGCTTGCGACCGCGGCTGTGCATCAGCACGCCTCCGGTGGCCACGATCGGCACGCCGGCCTGTCCCGCGGCCTCCTCGAGGGTCCATAGGACCAGGTCGTCGTCCATCTGCATCGGCCGGCTGCCAGCGATCCAGCCACGGCCGTCGAACCAGGTGCGCAGCCACATGGCCTGGGCGAAGAGGCTTTCGACGGTGGCGCCTGCCTCCGGCAGGAGGAGAGCGATGCAACCGGCCATGCCGGCCAGATGAGGGGCCTTGGCGGTCTTGCCCTCGATGTCAGTGACCAGCGCCTTGTACAAGCCCTTGGGTGCGCGCCGGCGCGCCAGCGTGATGAGTTCGCACAGATTGCCGTAGCCGCGCCTGTCCTGCGCCAGCAGCACCAGTCGAGCGAAGGGGGTGTCGTTGGTGGTCATGAACTGGATCTCGCTGCCGACGATGAAGTGCAGGCCGCATTCGCGTGCTTCGAGGTGGGCCCGCACGACGCCGGAGACCGAACATTCGTCGGTCAGGGCGAGTGCGGTGTAGTGCTTCTCGGCGGCCCGGCGCACCAACTCCTCCGGCATGGAGGCACCCACGAGGAAGGTGAAATTAGAGCGGCAGTGCAGCTCGGCGTAGGCAGGCGGAGAGGACGGAACGGGCAGGATCACGAAGCACAGACGTCGGCATCAAGACTGATAACTGTACATTCATCCAGTAGTTTTGTACGATGCGCTCATGGACAAATTGCACGATTCAAACGGCCGCCAAGCCCTGTGGATTGGTGCGTGCGCGCACCAGCTGCAGCGCCGCTGGCGAACGATCGATCCAGTCGAACTGGAGGCGCAGGCGGCCGCGCTCTGGCAAGACGCGCGCTTGCGCAGCCTGACGCCCGTGGAGGCTGCGGCCGAGTGGCTCAGACCATTGACAACCAAGGAATCGCCAAGCGCGGGGCCTGGACAAATCCGATGAACTGGTCCGCCGTGCCAGGCAGTTGTTCGACCGCGCGACGCCGGCGCCGCGGCATTGCAGAATCTCCTTATGTGCACCCGCTACATCAGCCCGGAAGTCCGCGAGATCGAGGCCCTTTGGCACGTCGGCCCGCGCAATCAGAGCGGCTGGGTGCGTGAACTCCATCCGCTGCGCCCGGGCCCCTTCATTCGCCGGGCCAGTGATGGTTCGAACGATCTTGTCGTGGGGCAGTGGGGAATGATTCCGGCCGACTGCGAAACGCGCATCCCCATGAGCAAGCCGAGAGGTCTGGGCGACAAGCCGAAGCGTCTGAGCACCGTGAACGCCCGCAGCGAAACCGTGTCGAGCAGGCCGACGTATCGCGATGCGTGGAAGCGAGGCCAGCGTTGCATCATTCCGGCGTCGTCGTTCGACGAGCCCAACTGGGAGACGGGGAAAAACGTGTGGTGGCGCTTCGAGCGCTCAGACGGACAACCTTGGGGTGTCGCCGGAATCTGGAGCATGTGGACCGATCCAATCACCGGCGAGATCGTGCCCAACTACACCATGCTCACGATGAACGCCGATGTGCATCCGTTAATGAATCGCATGCACAAGCCGATGCTCGATCCCAAGACGAAGCTATCGTTGCCGCCGCAACAACAGGACAAGCGATCGCTCGTGCTGGTGGAACAGGTTGACTTCGACCAGTGGCTTGCCGGTACAGTGGAAGAAGCCAAAGCGCTCGTTCAGTTGACGCCGGTGGAACTGTTCAACGCGGGACCGGCAGACCAGCCTGCGGCTGCCTCAGGAGGCGAGACTTTTACTGTGAACTGCATGTCTTAGCACCCTTGACGTCTGGTCGTCAGATCTGACATCGGGTGGTCTGCGTTGACTGAAGGCGAGTAGGCATCGGCGCAGTTGGAAACCATCCGCCTTCCCAGTCTCAGATTTGGCGTTGGCATTAGGGCGTTAGTGGCTCATTTGCTGCTGCATCTGCTCCGGTAGCCAAAACCGGCTGGGGTAACGGTGACTTTCAGTGAGGCTGCCATCGCCTCCGACGACTCGCTTCCGAAGGGAATCCTGTTCGTCTCGTCCGGGATGGCAAAGCTTCCGAACATATAAACGACTTGCATGGTGATTTTTACGGTCGCTGGCATCGTTGTTGAACCACGGCGTGGTCACCACGATTGCCTGCACTGCCCGGTTGGCTTCGTCAGGACACCGACAGCCGGGACGTTCGTACAAAAGCTGGACTGTCACGATCCGGCGATGCATCGGCGGCGTATTGGATGGGACATAAAAACAAACGCGGCAGGCCCCAATTTCCGAGCCACTTGGTGGTGGCCTGCTCACCAATGGTGCGATACCCGCCGCGAGTTAGCGCCTGCGCGGGTCGCGTCATCCTCTGGCAACGGACAAACCTTCCCAGGCCTCTTTGCCATGAAGTTCGACGTTCTTTCAGGCCCAGCAAACGAACTGGTCGGGTCGAATGAGAATGAGGTTTGCCTAGCGCTCGACTGCGCCTTTGCAGTCGTCTTGCACGATCGTGAGCGGCATGCGCAACTCAGCTGCAACGTCGCGAAAATCCTTGAGGACTTTGGCCTTGGTGCCAAACGCCAGCAGTGTGTAGCCAGAGCCGAGCGTCTCGTAGACATTGCAGCCCGAAGGCGGCATAGCCGGCGCGAGATGATGGCCCGACCGCACACCAGCCTTTGAAAAAGTTTTTCTCCGGCAGTCGATGGCGGTTGTTTCCGCTGGACTGATCGCGAAAGACCGCCGACCCGTCGAGGGGGAGAAATCGATCACGTCGCTGCGGCGCAATCCCTTGATACTGATGCCTGGGCTGTCGGACTGTGCCGCTCAACTCGGGCAGCTGGCAGCGTTGCAGAAAAGCCGCAACGCAGTCGTTAGAACAGCGCGCAAACTGACTGGCCGCGGTACATCGAGTTAGGGCGGGCGTGACCGCTTTTTTTCGATGATGTGCCTTTGGGGTGGTCACCATGCGCGTGCGGCAAGCCGACCCGTTGCACGACTCGCCTGTCCAACCGGTCACAGTGGGGACCACGCCTGTTAAGAACGTAACGCATTGGCAAGCGGTGTCGCGGAGACGCCGCATTTGAGGATGTGTCTGAAGGTGCCTATCCGCCTGCCTCAGCGCTTCAACCTTTTTGCGTGTCACGCTTCTACGACGTCGAGTCCCTCCAGAAAATCCGGTGCGACCATGCTCCGGAGGGCATCGTCGTAAGCCGTCGAATCGAAATAAGATCGAAGGAAACGCAGATCCGGATCGGTTTGCAGCAGGGCTTCGAGCTGTTCGGTGTTGGCGACCTGCTTGCGTGCCAACCGTTCGCCCAGCCGCGCGCAGAGAAACCCAATGGCCCGAGTCTGGCTTTGCAGACTTGGCGCACCGTCGAGTGGCATTGCCACCCGGTCCATCATGGCCACCTTGTCGACCAGTGACGGTGGCAGGCTCCACGAACTGAGCAGCAGGCGTCCCACCTCCGGTGCAGCCAGTCCGATGGATGCCTGTTGCCGCTCAAAGCGTTGCAGCAGGCTTAACGTGTCCGCAGCAGGCGCTGTGCGTTGGTCCGCGGGCCGGACCAACGCACACGCAAGATGGCCCGTGAAGGACAGGACGACGTGCGTGGTCAACGAGGCGGGGTCGTCCAGGTCCATGCGTTTCGCGAAGCGATGGCACAGTTCGCTCGCGATAGCGCTGGACCTACCGATTTCATCGAGAGCCGCGCGCATGGCTGGGTTTGCTGTCTTGAAGGACTCGTCGAGCAGATAGCGCAGGCAGATGTTGCGCACGCTTTGCAGGCCAAGAAACGTGATGGCCTGGCCAATCTGCAGTATGGGCGCTCGGGCGCCGTACAGCACTGAATTAACCCTCGCCAGAATGCGGGCTGCCACGATCGGCTCCCCTGCTACCAAGTCGCCGACGTAGTTCGACGAAGCACGCGCGACGAAGTCGAACGACAGCAACTCGTGGAATGCCCGTGGTGGTCGTGGCAGGTCCTTGAATTGTTTTTCAAGTTGATCGCGCACGTGGGACTCGGCCTCGGCGCTTGGAATCAGGCGGAAGTTTTCAGACGCATGCCATTGCGCCGCGGCTGCTTGGGCGTGATCCGGCTCATCCGCTGCGACGTGGATCAGGTCTGTCACCGCGGGCAGCGATTGCAAAGGGGGTGTCGTGTCCTGCAGGTGTGCGCCGCGTCGACGGTCCGAACCGATCCGCGATATCCCTCGTGTCACGGAGCAGAAGTCGACGAAGGCACTCAGGATGCGGTGCATAGGATGGTTGAAGTCGAACAGGCGAAGAGTCGCAAGAAGGCGGGCGTTTCGGACTCTGGTGGTAACTCATGGATCGTAGTTTCAAAGGTGGTCGTCGCATGCGGCAGTTCGTCACAACAACGTTCGTTCTTTTGTTGGAGCTCGGCCAAGTACGCGTTCCACAGCATCTGAAGGTACGCTGTCGTTGTCAAAAGCGATCCAGTGCCCACACGCATTCAGGTGCGGGTTCTGCGGTTGGCTCGCCGGTTCAGAAGACGTTGCCCAAGCCACCCCCGCAAGCGCAATTCATTCACATTCCGGCCACAAAAATGAACGGCTTGGTTCAAATGTGATTTGGCTGCGACTTCGTTCCTGTCCGAATCACGACGGAGATCGAATGATGCGGAGAAATGCGCTGTGAGTTTCAGAGTTCGGCAATGCCAGTCGCTAAGTCATCGCGCGGATTCGGCAGAAACTCGGGACAAAGTGATCAATGCCAAAGAACAGCAACATCCTTCGGGAGTGGACATTCTGGATTCGCACCGAACTCCATGAAGAATGCCGCGCGCATCTGGAAGTCACCAAGCTGAAAGAGCTGCGTGCGCAAGCCGGCTGTCAGCGCGCTGTGGCGCTGTTTCGCGATCTCGGCGACGGCAGCACCGAGGTGGCCGTCGTTTCGACCTGGGATTTGATGGAAAGCATCTGTGCTTTCACAGGCGCGGAGACGCTCCGACCCACCATTGCGCCTGCAGACCGCGCCAAGCTCATTGACCGTGAACCGGTTGTGCGCCATTACCTTGCGACGGATCTGAGCGCGATCGGCATCATGCCGCCCGAGTAGAGTCCGTACTACTTGCTTGGTGCGGCTGCGCGCAAAGAGCGAAACGCATTGATGTTGGCTGCGAGCCCGCCAATTTTGGTTCCGCGATTTCCGTGCATATGAGGAGCTGCCTTTTGGTTTTGACGATTCATCGATGCACAAAACTCATACATCTCCAATGCGGCGCCACAGAGTGACAGACGGACCCCTTTGCAAACTGGCGGCATTGCGCTTGTACAAGACGCTGCTGCTCGTCTCGGGCGCGTGTCTCGTGTCGCTCGCAAACGCCCAAATGCCCGTGTACGTCACTGGTCCTGCCAGCGCCGACGGCATTGGCAAGCGCTATATGGGTCGAGAGATTGCGCAGGTCATGGGTTGGCAGGGCGCAGCCTGGCTGGACCGCGAAGAACGCGAGAGGGAGGAGCGCACGGATCTGTTGCTCAGAGCCCTGGACCTGAAGCCCGGCATGGTCCTGGCGGACATCGGGGCCGGCACCGGGTTTCTGTCGCGGCGCATGGCACGGGCGGTCGCGCCGTCGGGCACGGTGTTCGCCGTGGATGTACAACCTGAAATGCTCGTCCTGCTGCGCAAGGCGGCGCAGCAGGATGGCCTGTTCAACGTGACACCCTTACTCGGCAGCGAGACGGATGTGAAGCTGCGACCGTCCTCTGTGGATCTGGCCATCATGGTCGACGTCTACCACGAGTTGGCGTATCCGGATGCGGTGCTTGCAAGCCTCGTCAAGGCGCTCAAGCCCGGCGGCCAAGTGGTCTTTGTCGAGTACCGGGCGGAAGATGCCAGCGTGCCGATCAAACCGTTGCACAAGATGAGCGAAGCGCAGGTCCGGCGCGAAGCGCAGGCGCTGGGCCTGATCTGGGCCCGAACCGTCGAAACGCTGCCTTGGCAGCATGTCGTGGTTTTCAGAAAGGCCGAGTAGGAGATTTTGCGGGCCGCATGGCGAATGCTGTAAAGCGGCTCCGCGAGAAGCAACTTGACCGCTTCAGGAGTTGGGAAAAGGGGCGCGGCGCGCTGCTTGTCTAAAGTGCTCCGCACAGTGCGAAGGAATAGACGGTGTCTTGTGCGTCGACATAGCCGCGCTGTGCTGGCAAAGTCAGGGTCGCGATCGACTTGATCGGCCCGCCGGTGATGGCATTCGTGAAAAGACGCGAGACGCCAGTGCGGGCTGCCGGGACACCCGCCGACTTGCCGCACGGCTTCACGACGACGTTCCTGATGTATTTTTTGTCGTGGTGCACAAGCGCCTGCCGATCGCCGTCCACTACGCAAAGCGTGCCGTCCTCGGTTTCCAGCACGTCCCGAAATTGATCCCAGACCGCCGGTATGGAAGGCTTTATACCGCCCAGATCGCAACGTGAGGATTTGGCATGGGCCACCAACTCCGCGTGCAGTGCTTTGGAGATGCAAGAGACCAGCTGCTCGCTGTCGTCGGAGGGATGCGCGAAGCAGAAGGTCGAGAGCGAGGCATCGCACTCGAAGAGCTGTTCAAAATGGGCGCGTGCATAGGAATCGCGCAGCGTTCGGTCGAGCCATGCCGGTGCCCACCGCAGCATGAAATATTGCGCGTCGGTCGGCCCCACGATCCAGAAAACGGATCGCCGTGCCGCCGTCTTGCCAATCCAATCCGCCAGCGCCTGCATTGCCGCTGCACGCTCGCCGCTCTCGAACGCGAAGCTGGCCTTGCGCACGATGGTGCCAGGACCCCAGCCGCGCTTGATCTCGCACGCGATGAGTGCGCCTGCAGACAGGTGCACCCGGATCTCGGCGGCGGCCAGGAAGTTGGCGATTTTCATCTCTTCGATTCAATCGAAAGACGAAGCAGCCAGTAACTACCAGAAATGGTAGGTCGGCTGGGCGGTCCACGATCAGTTCAGGAGACCGGACATCAATGCCTGCACCACCGCCGCCGTCTTGTTGGCCGCCTTCATCTTGTGAATGACATTCTTGATATGAAAGTTCACCGTGGGCATCGAAATCGAAAGGATGTCGCCGATCTCGCCGGCCGTCTTGCCGTCGGCGCTCCACTTCAGCACTTCGATCTCGCGGGGCGTCAAAGGCGCCTCGGGTTGCAGCGTGAACTTCGGCTTCATGAGGCGAGAGAGCGACAGGTGCGCGGCCTGCACCAGCCAGCGCATCTCCATTTCCTTGTGATGCAGTTCCATTTCGCTCAGGATTTCGCCGGAGCGCGACAGGGTCAGCATGCCGCCAACACCGAAGCCATCCAGGCTGGACTGCGCCCATCCCACTCGAAGGCCCTGGTCCTTCGCTTCAGACCACAACTCTTGCGCAGCACCGAATACGTCGTCACCCCATACCAGTGGTTCCTGGCTTCGCTGGCCATGACGCACGCTCGGGTCGATCGCCAGATAACCCGCTTGCTGGTAACGCGTCTGCCATGGCTCCGGATAGTTGTTGAGCGTGATGACTTTCGGATTCGACACGGGCACTGCCAGGCGCAGGCCATAAGCGACATGCTCGAAGCCAAGCGTCCTGGCGGCCGATACGAGGGCCTGAAAAACCACAACTTCGTTCTCGGCACGATCGAGCGCGGTTAGGAGGCTCTCGGTGAACGATGGCATGAATCTGCAGGGCGGTTGATCGATTGAGACCAGGCTTTGGCAAGCTCGGTTAAACAATGGCTAGCGTCATGTCCAGTGCAGTGTGCGCCCGCAGCGGCCGCCGGACACGTCCAAGGGGTCAATCTACCTCATCGGCAATACGTGAGTCGAATGGCTATCGGCTCTGTTATCTGTCATCGTTGTCGATCCGTGTACAACTTCGCAGTTGCCCGCAGCCTATGAAAAGTGACGGGTTGATCTGGCGGCCCGACGCACGCAAGCTCACACCCCCGCGCGATCAATGCGAGCGCGCCATTCCCCATGGGTGCCGTGATGAACAACCATCCTGCCGACGGACTGCTGCGACTGCATCAACGACAACTTGGCGCCATCACGTTGGTGCACCTGATGTCGGGCATCGACGATGACGCCCTCGCAGACGGCACGCACCGCTGCGGCAGCAGCACGACGCTTTGCGGTTACACCGAGTGGGTCAGCGCCGAGGAGCCGGGCCTGACACTGGGCTGGGACTGGCAACTCGAGACGCATTCGCCAGCGCCGAGGGTGGTCCGCCTTGGCATGCCGCGAACCAACGTCCTTGTGCTGAGAGGCGAACTGGACCCGTTGCCGTGGGAGCAAAGCCTCGAAGTCATGGCTTCGCTCATTGATGCGTTCGACTGGAATACGCCCGCCTTCGAAGCGGTGTGCGGGCGCTACGCGAGCTGACCTATCAGAACTGATAGTTTCGCGCGCGCCGGGCCGGCGCTGAAATGCCCGATACAACTTCGGGAATGAAGCAAATGGAAATACTGGCAGGCCGGCCTGGTCATCTGGCACAACACGTCCTCGACGATGTTGGTCGCTACCGATACAAGGTTTTCGTAGAGACGTTGGGATGGGATCTTGTTACTCACCAAGGTCTTGAAAAAGACCAGTTCGATCATGACGAGACGCTCTACATCGCAGCGCGCGATGAGGCTGCCCAGGTGGTGGGTGTGGCGCGTTTGCTGCCCACGACCAGCCCCTATCTGCTGGGGGAGGTCTTTCCTCAATTGCTGGGCGGTGCGGCACCACCCTGCGATTCAAGAGTGTGGGAGCTGTCGCGGTTCGCGGCGGTGGACTTCAACGCACCTCACGGCAATGCACTCAGTCAGTTTTCGTCCGAAGTCGCCGTCGGACTTCTGGAAAAGGCTATCGAAGTGGCGGCAGCGCACGGTGCCGAACGCATCATCACGGTGTCCCCATTGGGGATCGAGCGGCTGCTGCGTCGCGAGGGCTTCCAGGCGCACCGCGCCGCGCCGCCGATGATCGTCGACGGTCATCCGATCTTCGCGTGCTGGATCGAGGTGGAAGCACGAAGGAAGGCTGTCGCGCCAGCTCACTGATGCTTGCCGTAGTTGTTACACGCCCTGGCGACCGCGAGGCGGTACGAGCCTGCCAGCATGTATTCAAAAAGGATGGCGCAGACGCCGGCTGCCTGACGCGGGAAGCAACTTGTCGGTCGAAACGCTTGTGCCGGCTGTGCGTTAATGATGTCGCTGCTGGCTCTTAGGCAGGGCCATGACGCAGGCCGATCCCACACAAGTTCCAAGCTAATCGTCAGTTCACATCAAGCAGTACCGGCCGTCCGAAATCCATAAGGCTTTCGGCGAATAGCAGTTGCCGTGCGTGTCGCAGAAAAGCGCGGCGCGACTAAAATGCCAGCGTCGCACTTGATGTTCGAACTGGAAGCACATGAATGCCCAGACTGCCTTTGGAGAGGAGCAGCTTTTTGCCCTGCCGGAATGGACCATGCGGCTGGTGGCTACAGGCGCCGCCGCCGGGACAGCAACTTATCAGGCAGATGTGTTCAGGGATGGGGAATGGGTGTGCATGCTCGCGCTCGACGGACATTTCCCCGATCGTGCTGCTGCCAGCGCTGCACTGTCAGTACGGCTTCGCGCATGGCTGGGCGACTACGAGCGCAAGCCCCTTACGTGCGACAGTGGGTTCCAGGTTCTGTAGCGCCCACTTTTTCAAAGTTTGCCAACGCAAAAGCCTCGCCGCCTCGCGTAAAACGCTTCAGAATAACGACAATTAGCTACTTGCAGCGCACTTGCGACCCGATGTCAGACAGGTTTGAATGCTTCGCAAAAATGGTGGCTTTTTCGGACCATGTGCGACGCGCCAAAGGGCTGACGCCGTCGGAGTTCAAAACGCTCGCCAGCTCGGTTTGCCGGAATGATATGGACCGTGCTGGGAATACCGCACAAGTAGCCGGGGCCATTGAATCGGTGGCGACCGCGCGGGCAGTGATCCAAGCTATTGCGATGAAACGTGATGCGCCAGCGGCCACGCTGTTTGAACGACTTTCGGATTGGGCGGGGACGTCGTTCTAGCTTCACACGCGGAGTCCCGTTAATCAGCTATCGCAAGCCAGCGGCTAGTGGCAGGTGCACATCCAGCAAGGTGTTACGGTCACGGCTGAGCGGGTGGTGCTGTGCACCAACGGCTACACGGACGACCTCTGGCCCCAGATGCATAGATCCATCAGCCGTTCCATCATGCCCAAAGGGCATGTGTCATCCGATGCCCGCAATCTGCTGCTGTGTTACCGCATCGACCATACCGGCCGACTGTTGATGGGCGGGAGGGGAACATTTAGGGAACCGGTCCCAGGGCAAGCCGGTGACTGGTCGCATCTCGAGAACGTTGTGGGAAAACTCTTTCCGCAAGGGGGATGCGGATAAAAACTTGGACTGGTTTTATGTTGTAAGTCCAAGACTCTCTCGGTATTCGTTGGGGCTGGGAGACCCGAGGGAGATATTGATCCGCTTCTCGTCGTACCAGCGGATTTAGGAACCAACTTCCTTGCTAGCCGCCAGCAATTCGTAGGCGATGAAACGCGATGCACTGGCCACGAAGCTTTTCGAACGGCTGTCGGATTGGGCGACAGCCTAGTTTTGACGGAAACTGGTCGGTGGCTAGGCGTCCTTTTAAATAGACATTTATGCGTCTTCTGCCTAATATGTGGCGTATGAAGGACAAAATACGTCTGCCGACCGATCTGGGTGCCGCGGTGCAGCGCGCACGAAAAGAAGGCAAATTCAAAGCGACTGACATTGCGGCACGTTCGGGTCGTGCGCGCAACGTTCTCTATCGCCTGGAGCGCGGGGAAGACGTCACCGTCAGCTCTTTGCTCGATATCCTGCGCGCCATGGACCTGACTATCCGGCTCGAGCGGCTGGGCATGCCGACTCTCGCAGATGTCCAGCAACGCTTTGCCCAGGATGAAGACGACGATGCTCCCTGACAAGATCAAGCAGCTCGACGTCGAGATCAGTAACGCTGCCGCCGGGCAGCTGTTGAAGCACTCGATTTACGAATTCCGATATCTGAGCAGCCGCGACGACCAGCCCGCAGTAGCGCTGCTCATGCCGCCAAGCCAGCCGACCTACCAGGATGGCGACCTGTTTGCGGTCATGGACCAGAATCTTCCAGAGGGCGACCTGTATCTGCGACTGCGGGCCATGTTCCCCAAGCAGCCACTCACGCCCATGCACCTCTTGGCGCTGGTGGGTTCGAACGGTATCGGCCGTTTGGGCTTCCGGCTCCCCGGCGCACGTGTAGCGGATTCGCCCGTGCACATCTCGCGTAAAACATTGCTCGAGATGCGCTACACCCCGGAAGTCTTCGACGCACTGGTGCGCGCCTATCTCAGTACGGGGGCCGGCATTGCCGGGATGCAACCCAAGATCATGGTGCCGGACCGTCCCACCGTCCCGATCCCGACACTCATCGTAAAGACTGCCTCTGCGGTGTATCCCGGGCTGGCGGCCAACGAGTTCCTGTGTCTGACGGCAGCCAGGATGGCCGGGATAGTGACGCCGAGCTTTGATCTCTCGCATGACGGCCAGATGCTTCTGGTCGACCGTTTCGACATCGAGGCCGACGGATCGCGACTGGGCTTCGAAGACATCGCTGCATTGATGGGCCTGCGGGTGCGCGACATCCAGTCCGATCGCAAATACCATGGCAGCTATGAGCGCGTGGCGGACCTCCTGCGGTACATCCGGTTGCCCAGCGACAGCCTGTCGCGCTTTTTTGAGCAGGTGGCGTTCAGCATCATGGTGCGCAATGGCGACGGCCACCTCAAGAACTACGGAGTGCTCTATCACTCCGAAGCAGACTGCCGACTGGCGCCGATGTTCGACGTCGTGACGACTGCCATCTATCGGTATGCCCGTTATGCTGGGGGGCCGGAACTGGAGGACAGGACGCTTGCGCTGAAGCTCTTTGCAGGAAAAGGTCAGACCCGAGCCTATCCCACCACGGAAGAACTCCACCGCTTCGGCAGCACGGTGTGCGGCGTGGCCAGACCCGGGGAAGTGCTCGGTCGGATCGCTGATGCGATGGATACGACATTGCGCCACGCCGCATCGGACGAGCGGGTTCCGAAGGTGCTGCTGGAGCAGATGACGCCGATCTGGCAGGACGGGATGACTTACGCCAAAGGTTGAATTTTTGCTCTGCGGCGTGGCTCAAGCTTTCTGGGACCAGCGCAGCACAAGACGTTGCGTGAGCGCGACGCGACGACCATGCCTTGATGCACAGGGCCGCTTCGCAGCGATGCACCGCTTACGATCGATTCGAAGTTGGACTTGGAAAGGGAGAAGCGAATGAGGAGCCTCAATACAGGCCTTGTGATATCGGCCGTGAGTTTCGTGGCATCCATCAGCGCGTACGGGGCCGACCTGTCGAACAACGCGACAGGACCTGAACAGCGCGAGGCTGACTTGCGCGTGATCGCCGCGAGGTGCGGAACGCCCGCGTTCGAGAGCGCTTTTTTCAGGCAGTCGACCGCGGCGGTCAAGGCTGGACTGATCTCCAAGGATCGCACGCCTGTTGACACCGAGAAGAAGATCACTGCGCTGCGTCGGAGTGCCTTCGTGTTGGTTGCGTCCACGTCCGACTGCCCGGCGCAATTGGCCCAACTTGCGGCACTGCAGAGAACCCGAAGTACGCTCATCAAAGCAGCACGCCCGGCCTTTGAAAAAGGGCATTGATTCCACGCCGAACACATCGGTCGACGCTCATCGCGTCCACCCACCTTCATTTGTGCAACGCTGCATGCCAAGCAGCGTATGGCGTGGTGTGAACCATGTGCCGATTCAGGTCCGGTGAGCCATCCGACCACTAGACCGGCCCGCGCTCGCCGAGGGCGTGCTTCGCTGCATCGACCTGTTGCTGTGTCGGCGCCAGTGAAGGCAAGTCCGTTTCTTGTTTGGCCACAGATACCCTGCGTCGCGCCGCCATAAGCTGGTCCACCAAGGTCTGCCTCTCCGCGGAGCCCAGCGCAGGATTTGCGGTGCGCCACAGCCGCCCGCGTACGACGATGTAGCGGCCATCCGGTGTGGTCGGGGGAGATGGGGTCGTCCGCGTGGAATCAGGCATGTCTGTCGCGTCGCGCTTTGTAGAAGACTCAGGTGTTGCTCCTCCAGACTGTGCGACGCGGCTGACCGGTCAGGCCCTTCGGCGGGCGACTCTGGCCATGTAGGCCAGGAGCGCGACTTGGGTTCCTCTGTCAATCGCACGCGAAGTTGTGATGTTTTTACTTTCGGCGTCGCCATGCCGGAGTTTCAATGAGGTAGTTCACTTTCTCTTCACATTTATGCCTGACGCACACGAGCTGATCATCGACGAACCGATTGCGGGCCATTTTTTCTGGACGCTGGTCCAGCAGACGCAGGCCGGCGAAAAACCGCTGGTGATCGATTTCGCCATGGGGCCGCTGCCGAGCAAGCAGGCTGCACTGGATGCTGGCAAAGCCAGCATGATGCGGCGCACAAGCGGTAGTTGGGGCGCGTCCATGGCGGCGACGCCGAGGCATGAGCCGATGTCAATTCCCAGGCGCGGCGAGCCCGTGTAGTTCGGCCAAGCGTGGCTGAGGCCGGCTGCGTTCAGGTTTCGACTCAGGGTAAGCGGCTGCCCATCCCCCATTGACAACGACGTCATCCGGCGGATCGCTTGGGTGGTCTTCGGGGTGCAACGTTTGACTGGCGTAGAGCGGGCCAGATCGGCACCTCTCTTTTGCGTGGACTGCGCGGGACCTCGATACCATAACGGCCATGAGTCGCCAGCCAGCACCCGTACCTCTCGAGTGGGTGAGGCACGCCGAATCCATCGACGGAATGAAACACATCGAAGCGCGCTTTCACGGCAAGGCGTATGCGATGCATCGCCACGACACTTACGCCGTCGGCAGCACGCTGGCCAGCGTTCAGAGCTTCAACTACCGGCATAGCCGACGTGACAGCCTGCCAGGCAACACAATGGCCCTGCACCCCGACGGGGCGCATGACGGTTAGGCGGGTACTAACGAGGGGTTTCAGTACCGGATGATCTATGTCGAGCCTGCGCGCTCAAGCGTTCTGCGCCGTGCTCCAGGACAGCCGCCTCATCGGCCAGCATCAGCATGCACAGGTCTCCCAGGGAAGTGATCCATGCGGGCGAGCCGTTACGCTGGCACACAACGCACTCTGCGGCGCGTTCGAGCACGTCGCGCGTGAGAGTCTGGATGTAGGCGTCGCGCACGGCCGGGGACGCCAGCTCGATGGCTGCCATCTGGTCGATGCGTTGCAGCGTCAGGCTTTGCAGTACCTCGTACGACTCGGCGTCCAGGGAAAGGTCAGTCGGGCGCAACGGATTCGCCGCAAGAACGCACAGGACCGCACAGGACTCCTGCGCCTTGTCGAACGACATCTCAGCAAAATTCAGCATGCCCACCAGTCCTCGTGTTTCTAGAAGCTAATCCGGATGGCGGCATTTTGTCGCACGCCGGCCCCAGTGACACGTTTTGGATCCATCGGGAAGGTCGCGATCTGCAGCAGCTTGCTGACCGGCGCTTCGTCGCCTACCGGCTCACCGATCCGCACGCTCGCCTGGTGCACGAATGAAACCACCCAGGGGTTCGCCTCGAGAAACTTCCAGACCAGCACCGGGTACTGCAGCAAAAGCTTGTCCAGGTTCCATTCCTCCCGGATGAGCTTCAGCCGCGCCTTCGCCTGCAGCTTGTTCTTTGCCACGGCCTGCATGCTCGCCTCGATGAACCCCAGCATCGTCTCGAAGAGCTCGAGCTTGTAGACCGAGTTGAGCCGGGGAACGATCAGGAAGCCGGTTGCCTCCGCGGCTGCCTTGTCGATCGTCGCGGCGGCCTTCTTCACGTCGTCTATGCGAATGCCCAGGTCGATCTCGAAGGCGTGCGTGCCATGCTCGTCCGCAAACTTGGACATGTAGCCGCTCGCCTCGCTGATCGACGAGGTGCCATGCACGCCCCACCCCAAGCCAGTGGGCCATTCAGAGCGCACCGGCATGCCGTCCACCATGGGGCGGACGTCGGGAAAGTGGATCTGTGCCGGAGGAGCATCGGCGATCAGGAAAGCGCGCAGGCTGGTCGTGTCCGGTATCCGCCCAGTGCGTTTGGCGATGGGGGGCAGGAGAGTGTGCAGCTTTAGTTTGGTGTCAATCACGTCTGTCGGTCCTCAGCGCAGGTTGGCAAAGGGATCGGACTCGTACATCCGAAGCTCTGCCTTTTCGTCACGTTCCAGCACGGGCAAACGACCACGTCGCTTGATCTCGACGCCAAGCACCGGTCGGGGCCCACGCAGTTCGAAGTCACCCCCGCGCACGTAGTGAACAAGCGCCGCCAGACGTTCGAGTTCCTCGAGCGGCTGAGCCAGGCTCATCGTTTTACGCAGGAGCAGGGTCACGACCAGACGTGAATTGCCCTTGCTCTCCATCCATCGATAGGCCGTGGAAGACGAGCGGTCCATCGTCGCGGTGAACCGGCTGAACAACGCCGAACGCGCATAGGCACGCTCCCTCTCGTCCTCGAATCGGTCCAACATGGGACGGTAGAGCGTGTCGAACACGAGCTTAGGCGACTTCGGTGGCCAGGGCGTCGGCGACGGGTGGTCCATGTACATGCGCGCAAGCATCTCGACGTCAAAAGGCACCACGGTCGGGTTCTTCATCGTCTTGGCGAGGGTGTAATCGTTCTGTATCCCGAGGGCAGCGCCGAACTCGGAAACGGTCAGTTCGAACTTGCGGCTCAGCGTGGCCAGATCCCGACCCGTGAGGGGACGCTCGTTCAGCGGCAGAAGCATGTTCTGGTCGTCTAAATGCGTTTCTTTGAGTATTTTGGGGCGACCCTTCTCGACGAAGGGATGGGGCGCGCCTTTCGTGGCCGAAGGCGGGCGCCCGCGCTTGCGCGGCTGACCATCGGCGGCGAGTGTCGCAACGGTCGCATCGAGCTTCTTGGCGGCGACTGCGCGCTCCGCCGCTGTTTTTAGGTTGCCCTCATCGACGAGGGGCTTGGACTTCGCGCTCTTGGGTTCCTTGGCTGCCATAGATTCCGATTCCTTCTTGTTTTTCGCTGGTCTGACCGCGCTCGGGGCGGCAATGGGTGTGGTTGCGGACGCGTGTTTACGCGGCTCGAATTTCTTCACAAAGATTCGGTGGCGTGTGCTGATCAACGTGAAGTTCCTAGCCCGTGAACCGGGTGGTTGGCAAGAAAAGCGGCGATGTCGGTCTCGGTCTCGGTCACCGTCACCCCGAACCTGTCGGCGCCTGAGAACATGAGGATCTGCAGCAGCTGCGCTCGGGAGATAGCGATCGATGGCCGGCGTTAAGCCTCGAACCCGTCGCCCTGAAGGATCGCCTCGCCAGGCACGGGTGCCATTAGCG
>NZ_JASJXG010000046.1:0-39161 GCF_035018765.1 Variovorax sp. RTB1 | reverse complement strand
GGCCGGTAGTGCCTTAGTAACGGGGGCCGTTGTTCGGGTAGTACCCGCGATTGGCGTTATTGCGTTGGTCCGAGTTCTTGCCCACTTCATTGCCGATCAACCCGCCGATGGCGGCACCTCCGACCGTGGCGGCGGCGTTGCCGCCGATCGCGTTTCCAAGAAGTGCGCCGCCCACCGCGCCGCCTGCAACGCCCAACTGCTGATTGGGGCCTGTGCCGGCACAGCCAGACAAAGCCATCACCGACGTTGCGACGGCCGCCGCGATCCAGATACGTGTTTGCATGATGTCCACCTTAGAGTAGTAGTGCACTCAACTTAGGCAGCCGCGCGCATGCGGGCTGTAGGTGACCGCCCCGCAAGGTTGCGCGCAACAGCGACCGATCGATGCGCGATAACGACCCGCTGCACCTAGCGCTGACTGTGCGAAAAATTACAGCTGCCGGCTGCGTGCCAACGGCGGGTTTTGCGCGAAGTAGCGCTGAATGCCGCGCATCAGGGCCTCCGCCAAGCTGTCCTGGTATGCAACGCTGCGGAGGTTCGCTTCTTCTTCAGGGTTGCTGATGAAGGCGGTTTCGACCAGCACGCTCGGGATATCCGGCGCCTTCAGCACCGCGAAGCCTGCCTGTTCGACTTCGCCCTTATGCAGCCGCGCACCGACGTTCTTGATTTCGCCCAGCATCGCGCTGCCGAGCTTCAGGCTGTCGTTGATCTGCGCCGTCGTACTCATGTCGAGCAAGGCGCGTTGAACCTGGATCTCATGGTCGCCGACGTTGATGCCGCCGACCTTGTCGGATTCGTTTTCCTTGTTGGCCATGTAGCGCGCCGCGCTGCTGGATGCGCCATGCTGGCTCAGTGCAAACACACTGGCTCCGCGGGCTGCCGGCGTCGTGAACGCGTCGGCATGGATGCTCACGAACAGGTCGGCCTGAACACGACGCGCCTTCTGAACGCGCGTGCCGAGGGGCACGAAGAAGTCGGCATCGCGCGTCAAAAACGCGCGCATCGGATTGCCGTTGACGCTGCTGGCGTTGATGCGGTCGCGCAGCTTGAAAGCGACCTGCAACACGATGTCTTTTTCGCGCGTGCCGGCCGGTCCGGTGGCGCCCGGATCTTCGCCGCCGTGCCCCGGATCGAGGGCGACGATGATGAGGCGGTCGGTGCGGTTGGCAGTGGCTGTGCCGCTGCGCGCGACCACCGATGGCGGCGCTGCAGGCACTGGTTTGAGCGGGATCGAGCCGACCAAGGGCGGTAGCGTGGGCGGCAGGGGCGATGGCGCGCCCGGAGAGCGACCGGGCGCGGCCGGCGGCGCAGAGACGGCAGGCCCGGGTCGCCCGGCTTGCTGAGCCATGAGTTCGCCGAGCGGATCGACCGCGGCCGTGCCGGGCCTTACAGGCGCCGGTGGCACCGGCGCGCCGGGTGCAGTCGGCAAATGCGGCGGAAAACGCGATGGCTCATGCGGCGAGAAACCGGCGACGTTGGTATCGGCATCGCCCTTGGCAGTGGAAGAAGGCGCGTCGCGCAGGCGCTCGGCAATCAGCGCTTCCATCGGGTCGAGCGGCTCCTGGGGATGCAGGTCGAGCACCAGCCGGTCGCGATAGGCCGCCACCGGCGCCAGCGAAAACACCTGGGGGATCACCGCCTGCTTCAGGTCGAACACGATGCGCACGACGTTGGGAGCGAACTGCCCGACGCGCAAACCGTTGATGTACGGATCACCCGGCTTGATCTTGCCGACCAGCTCGCGCAGTTGCGGATTGAGCTCGATGCCGGTGATGTCGACCGCCAGCCGCGGCGGGCTGCCCACGGTGAGCTGCTGCGTTTGCAGGCGCGCATCGGATTCGATCGTGACGCGGGTGTAGTCGGCGGCGGGCCAGACGCGCACCGCCACGATGGTCGCCCCACGTGCGATTTGCTGCACGCCGAGCAGCAGAGCCAGGGTGCCGCCTTGAAGAAGATCGCGGCGCTTCATGCGGCGATGGGTCCTGAGTTTGGCCTGGCGCTGTCGAGATGCGCCAACAAGGCGAAACCGCGGGCCGTGCCCGCGAGCAGTGTCACGGTACGTGAGTCGTCTGTCATTGCTTCCATTTTAAGAGCGAGGTCTGCAACCGGAATGCGGCCTGCAGCGTTGTCGGGCCATTCGGCGAGCTTCAGTCCGGGGCCCGCGAAGATGTCTCTGAATCCTGCATCGTCCCATTCGCGAGGGTCGTTGAAACGGTAGAAGTCGAAGTGATAGATCGACAGCCCATCGGGTGCTTCGTGCGGCTCGACGACCGCATAGGTCGGGCTCTTGATGCGGCCTTCGATGCCAAGCGCACGCAGCAGGTGCCGGACGAAGGTCGTCTTGCCCGCGCCGAGCTCGCCATGCAGCGCGATGAAGGCATCCCGCAACATTGGTGCCGTGGCCATGCAGCGCGCAAAGGCGTCGGTATCGGCCTCGGTGTGCCATTGCAGCACCGCTGGCAGTTCCGTTGCCAGCGATGGCAACGGTGCCGCCTGCAAGGGCGTTTCTACAATCGGCGTGTGGTCGGTACTCAACTCGTGGCTCGTGATTTGGTGACGCTGGATGTCGTGGCGCGCATACAAGAGTGGGCGCGTGAGTTGGGATTCTCCCAAATCGGTATTGCGGGCATCGACCTCGCCGATGCCGAGGCCGGACTCGGGCACTGGCTTCACAACGGCTTTCACGGCGAAATGGCCTACATGGCCGCGCACGGATTGCGTCGGGCGCGGCCTGCGGAGTTGGTGCCCGGCACGGTGAGCGTGATCACCGCGCGCATGGACTACCTGCCCCGGGCGACGCCGGAAGGCTGGCAGGGCATCGAATTCGAACGGCTCGAACGGACCGGCGAAGGCATTGTCTCGGTCTACGCAAGGGGCAGGGACTATCACAAAGTGCTTCGCTCACGCCTGCAGAAACTGGCCGACCGCATCGCCGAAACGCTGGGACCTTTCGGGCACCGCGTCTTCACCGATTCAGCGCCGGTGCTCGAGGCCGAGCTGGCTTCACGCAGCGGCCAGGGCTGGCGCGGCAAGCACACGCTGGTGCTCGACCGCGATGCGGGCTCGATGTTTTTTCTCGGCGAGATCTACGTCGACATCGCGCTGCCGCCGAGCGAACCCGTTACCGCGCATTGCGGCAGTTGCAGCGCCTGCATCGACATCTGCCCGACGCAGGCGATCATCGCGCCGCATCGGCTCGACGCGCGGCGCTGCATCTCGTATCTGACGATCGAGCATGCGGGCCCGATTCCGGTCGAACTGCGCGCGGCCATCGGCAACCGCATCTACGGCTGCGACGATTGCCAGCTGATCTGCCCATGGAACAAGTTCGCGAAGAAAAGTGCGCTGCCCGACTTCGATGAACGCGACGGCTTGAGCGGACAGCATCTCGCCGCACTCTTCGCGTGGACGGAAGAAGCGTTTCTCCGCTTTACCGAAGGCAGCCCTATTCGCCGTATCGGCCATGAGCGCTGGCTGCGCAACGTGGCGGTCGGTTTGGGCAACGCCCTGCGTGCGGGCGATACGCGGGCCGCGGCCGCGCTCGCGACGCGTGCATTGCACCCGAGTGCGCTGGTGCGCGAGCACGTCGAGTGGGCGTTGGCGCAAAGCGCACCTTTCGTCTGAATCCCGTGTTTGCGGGGTATTCCACAGCACTGTGGCCGCCGGCATGCCGGTAGCATTTCGGCTTCCCGTTTCGTTCGATCGTTTTGTTGACGACTACCAGGAGTTCGCTGATGCCACGCCGCCCATTGAGCACTTTTGTCCGTCTCGCTGAAGTCACCGGGCTTGCCGTGCTCGCCGCCTTGCTCGCTTCGCCCGCCTCAGCGCAGGGCTACCCGACCAAGCCGATCGAGTTGAGCGTGCCGTTCGCACCCGGTGGCACGACCGACATCGTGGCGCGCGTGATCTCCGAGCCGCTGGGCAAGGCATTGGGTCAGCCGGTGATCGTCATCAACCGCGCGGGCGGCGGCGGCATCGTGGGTGCAGCCGAAACCGCACGCGCGGCACCCGACGGCTACAAACTGGGCGTCGCCACCGTGTCGAGCACGGCGGCCAACCCGGCGATCAACCCCAAGACGCCGTACGACCCGATCAACGACTTCACGCCGATCACCAACATCGCCGCGACGCCCAACATCATCGCGGTCAACCCAAAGTTCCCGGCAAAGAACTACGCCGAATTCGTGGCCGAGCTCAAGAAGAATCCAGGCAAATATTCGTATGCATCGTCGGGCACCGGCGGCATCGGGCATCTGCTGATGGAGCTGTACAAGAGCTTGACGAATACCTTCGTCACGCACATCCCTTACCGCGGCGCCGGCCCGGCGCTGAACGACGTGGTGGCGGGCCAGGTGGCGATCATGTTCGACAACATTCCTTCAGCATTGCCCTTCATCAAGAGCGGCCAGCTGGTACCGATCGTGGTGTCGGCGCCGCAGCGGTTGAAGGACTTGCCGAAC
The DNA here is from genome assembly GCF_035018765.1 of Variovorax sp. RTB1. Lineage (NCBI taxonomy): Bacteria > Pseudomonadati > Pseudomonadota > Betaproteobacteria > Burkholderiales > Comamonadaceae > Variovorax > Variovorax sp. RTB1. The sequence continues at coordinate 34,701 of NZ_JASJXG010000046.1, read as the reverse complement.
GTTCCGACCTTCAAGGAGGTCGGGCTGGAGCCGGTCAACCGCATGGCGTACTACGGCATCCTCGGCCCGAAAAACCTGCCGAAAGAAGTGGTCGACAAGGTGGCGGCTGCGGTGAAAAAGTCGGTCGAGGATCCGGTGGTGCGAAAGCGCATCGAAGACACCGGCTCGCTCATCGTCGCCAACACGCCCGAGCAGTTCGCCGCGCAGATCAAGGCCGAGTTCGAGGTCTACAAGCAGGTCGTGATCAAGCAGAAGCTCACGCTCGATTGATCGAACGCGGCGCGCGGTTTGTTATCTTGCAGGCCATGACCGCGCTGCAAGAAGAAACCCCTGACGTCGATACGCCCGAGATCGATGAGTTCATCGATGCGCTCTGGCTGGAGCACGGGCTCGCCAAGAACACGCTCGCGGCTTACCGGCAGGATCTCGAGTTGTTCGCGCGCTGGCTCGCGACGCGCAGCAACACACTCGACACCGTGCAGGAGCACGATCTGCAGGCCTACATGGGAGCCAAGCTGGCCGACAAAGGCAAGGCGACGTCCGCCAATCGTCGCCTGACGGTCTTCAAGCGCTACTACCGCTGGGCCTTGCGCGAACGTCGCATCGCCGCCGACCCGACGCTGCGACTGGTGCCGGCGCGGCAGGCCATGCGCGTGCCCAAGACGCTTTCCGAAAAGCAGGTCGACGACCTGCTCGGTGCGCCCGATGTCGACACGCCGCTCGGCCTGCGCGATCGCGCTATGCTCGAATTGATGTACGCCAGCGGCCTGCGGGTGAGCGAGTTGGTGACGCTGAAGGCGATCGACATGAGCCTGAACGACGGCGTGCTGCGGGTGCTCGGCAAGGGCAACAAGGAGCGGCTGGTGCCGTTCGGCGGAGAAGCGCGCCGCTGGATCGAGCGGTATCTGAAAGAGTCGCGGCCTGCGATCCTCGACGGGCAACAGACGCCGGACCTGTTCGTGACGGCGCGCGGTGCCGGGATGACGCGCGTGATGTTCTGGATCATCGTTAAGAAGCAGGCGACCGTCGCCGGCATACATGTGCCGCTGTCGCCGCACACGTTACGTCATGCATTTGCCACCCACCTGCTCAACCACGGCGCGGACCTGAGGGCGGTGCAACTGCTGCTCGGTCATGCGGACATCTCGACCACCACGATCTACACGCACGTGGCTCGCGAGCGCCTGAAGCAATTGCACGGGCAGCACCATCCACGCGGCTGATTGACACCACCTCCGAACGACGTGCGCGCCATGCTCTTCGCTGGGCGGCGGCGATCAAGGCCTACTGACGCGCCGCTCGCCCGGGGCGCTGCAGCGCATCAGCTTCGTGCCAGCGCATCGGGCTCATCGAGCGCCTTCAGCTCTTCGTCTGTGAAGCCGGCGAGCGCTCGCGCTTCGAGGTTGAACGGCGCTCGAAGCCGCGGTGCCTCGTGCTTGCGATAAAGCACGCGGTAATGCGCGATCGGGTCGAGGCCGTCACGCTCGCACAGCCACCGGTACCAGTGGTTGCCGATGGCGACATGGCCGACTTCGTCGCGCAGGATGATGTCGAGGATGGCGATCGCGCCGAGCGCATCGGGGGTATTCACTCTGCGCAACTTGGCCTGGATCAGCGGGGTCGCGTCGAGCCCGCGTGCCTCGAGCGTTCGCGGTACCAGCGCCATGCGCCCGACAACGTCGTCCTTCGTTTTCTCGCACATCGCCCAGAGGCCGTCGTGGCCGGTGAAGTCGCCATAGCGCCAGCCCATCGTCTGCAAATGCGCATGCAGCAGCGTGAAGTGCTGCGCCTCTTCATCGGCCACGCGCAGCCAGTCGCGGTAGTAGGCCTCGGGCATGCCGTCGAAGCGCCACACGGCGTCGAGCGCGAGGTTGATCGCGTTGAACTCGATATGGCATATCGAATGGATGAGCGCAGCGCGTCCTTCGGTGGTGAAGGGCGAGCGTCTTCCGACATCCATCGCGGAAACGCGAAGCGGGCGGTCGGGCCGGCCCGGAACGCCGGTTTTCGCATTCGTCATGCTGCGATCGAAATCGAGTGAAAGCGATTCCGGGTTGCCCGCGACAAGCGCTGCCAGCGCGCGCGTCGCCGCCACCTTTTGCTCAGGGTCGGCAAGGCGCAGCGCGGCCAGCGCGGTCGATCGGATGTGCATCCCTACAATTCTAGTTTTTGACCCCTGGAGACCCGCGATGGCCCTCTATGAACTCGACGGCGAAGCGCCGAAACTGGCGCCTGGCGCCTGGGTGGCCGACAGTGCCGAGGTGATCGGCAAGGTGGTGCTGGGTGAAGATGCCAGCATCTGGTTCGGCGCGGTGCTGCGTGGCGACAACGAGACGCTGACCATCGGGCGCAACAGCAACGTGCAGGACCTGTCGGTGGTGCACAGCGACCATGGTTCGCCCACGACGATCGGCGACAACGTGACCATTGGTCATCAGGTCATGCTGCATGGCTGCACCATCGGAGACAACTCGCTGATCGGCATCCAGGCGGTGATCTTGAATAACGCGAAGATCGGCCGCAACTCGATCGTTGGTGCCGGCAGCGTGGTGACCGAGGGCAAGGAATTTCCGGACAACTCGCTCATCATCGGTTCACCGGCCAAGGTGGTTCGCACGCTCGACGATGCGGCTGCCGCCAAGCTCCGCCAAAGTGCCGAGCACTATGTAGACAACGCCCGTCGCTATGCGAAGGGCCTCAAGAAGATCGCCTGAGGGCGTCGGAAAGAAGAGCGTTTTGAGCGAGTTGCACAAGTTCCTGTTCGACGGCATGCCGGTGCGCGGCATGATCGTCCGCCTGACCGATTCGTGGCAGGAAATCCTGGCGCGACGCGCCGGCAACAGCGCGACCGGCGCCTATCCGCCGCCCGTGGCGGAGTTGCTCGGTGAAATGACTGCGGCGGCGACCTTGATGCAGTCGAACATCAAGTTCAACGGCGCGCTGATCCTGCAAATCTTCGGTGACGGGCCGGTCAAGATCGCGGTGGCCGAGGTCATGCCCGACCTGAGCCTGCGCGCCACCGCCAAGGTGGTGGGCGAGCTGGCCGCCGACGCGCGCTTGCCCGACATGGTCAACGTCACCAACAAAGGCCGCTGCGCCATCACGCTGGACCCCAAGAGCCGCGTACCGGGACAGCAGCCGTATCAGGGCGTGGTGCCGCTCTTCGGAGATCAGTACGAAAAGCTAGACAAGCTGAGCGACGTGTTGCAGCACTACATGCTGCAGAGTGAACAGCTCGACACCACGCTGGTGCTGGCGGCCGACGACAAGGTGGCGGCAGGCCTGTTGATCCAGCGCTTGCCGGTGAAGGGGGAGGGCAATCTGGAGGGAACGTCGCAGCGTGACCGAGACCAGAGCAATGAAGACCAGATCGGTTTGAACGAAGACTACAACCGCATCTCGATTCTCGCGTCGAGTCTGACGCGCGATGAGTTGCTGACGCTCGATATCGACACCATCATGCGCCGCCTGTTCTGGGAAGAAAAGCTGTTGCGCTTCGAGCCGCAGGCCGGCTTGCTCGGCCCGCACTTCGCTTGCACTTGCGGGCGCGAGCGGGTGGCCAACATGATCCGCAGCCTCGGCGTCGAAGAGGCCGACAGCATCCTGGCCGAGCGCGGCGACATCGAGGTGGGATGCGACTTTTGCGGCAAGCAATATCGCTTCGATGCGGTCGATGCAGCGCAGATTTTTCGGGAGCCGGGGGATCAGTTGCCGGCCAGCCCGGTGGTGCAGTAGGTCGCTCTCGCGGCGTGCTGCAAAGGGCGCTTCAGTTTCTGAAGTTGCTGAAGCGCAGGTCAGGTGCGCTGCTGTTGTGGCGCGACGGCACGCTTCGGCCGAAGCTCACTTGCCTGGCCTGAAGCGCGGTTACGTTCGGCAGTGCTTCGGTGCGCGGCGATGTGTCCCCCGGTGCCCTCCATGTCACTTCGCTCACGTCGGCGTTGTCGGGCGCGACATACATCGAGCGCAGCATGGCGAACGGCCGACGGTCGCGCCTCGATGAAGTAAGCGATGTGAGGGGCGACAGTCTCACGTCGAGCGCGGTGCGGAGCATGCTGACCTCGCTAAGGGTGACCGTTGCGGAGCCGCCCGCCTTGAACTTCAGGTGCAACGACAGAGGCAATGTGGTGACGACGATCGACGAGATATCGACCACCGGCCGCTGATGAGTCTCGATCGGCCCGATGAGCATCGACGAACCGTACGCGCCGTCGCCGAAGCGCGCCTCCGGCAACGGTTTGATCCGCCAATTGCCATCGGATGGATACAGCACAGCCACTTCGCGCGGCTTGCCGTCGACTTTCTTGAACACCTGCAGCAGATGGATACCGCGAAAGGTGCGCGACCCGAGTGTCACCGGCACGCTCTGAGACCGCCAGAAGCTCGACTGCGTGATGCCGACGATGCGCCACTGCGCGCCATCGAACAGCACGCGGGTCGCGGCTTTGAATGCATGGCGCGGATCGGTCGGGTGCACGCCGCCGTTGAAGTTGCATCCTGAAAAGTCGGACGCAGAACGATCGGCTTGCAGCGATGCGAGATACGGTGGCGGCAGCGCTTCGACGGCAAAGTGCGCAACGTCGGTGCCGCTCAGCTTCAGGGAGACGTTGTCTTCCTCTGCGCAGGTGGTCGGCGTCAGGTTGTTCTCGACGTCGACTGCGATCAGGTTGCCGGCAGCGAATGCTGGCCGTGCCATGCCGGCGAGCAAACACGTCAGCGTCATCACGGCGGCCGCAGCGCATGCGCCGATCAAGCGGTGGCGACCGGTGCGTGTCATCGAGCCTTCGGAATAGAAGTCGAAACTGGCGTCGGCAAAGGCGCCGCCCGCTCCGCCAGCAGATCCGTGAACAACCGATGCTCGCAAGCTGGATCGGAGCATTTTTCGCACGGCCACGTCCAGGTCGATGCCGTGGGGCGACCGCCAGCTTCGCTGCTGCCGCCGCGTACGTTGCGACCATCTCTGCCTTCGTCGCCTGCACGCTCCGCGATCGAATTGATCGCGTTCCAGGCATTCGCGATCCGTTCGGCGCCGCGACCATGCACGACGGTGTACGGCAGATTTGCACCGGCCAGCGCCGCACGCACGCGTGTGTCCACCGGCTCGCGAACATGGGGGCCGTCGCGTTGCAGGCCATCGGCCACCCACGGCAGATCGAGTGCGGTGAGCAAGGTGATCGCGCAGCGGCGTTGTGCCGCCAATGCCGATGCAAAGAGCGAAGCGTCGTCGAACAGCATGTCGCTGTACACCGCGGTCATCACGGCCGTGGTGTCGGTCACGACGACGCTGCGTGAGGCAGCGTCGTCAATGCGGCGCGTCTGCTCGTCGCAGATGGCGGCCTGCTCGTCGGGCCGTGGCGTGCGACCTTCGCGGTCGCACCACTCGCGCAGGTATTCGCCGACCAGCGTGGTCGCGATGCCGCGATCGTTGAGTCGTTGGGCAAGGGCGTGCGCCAGCTCGGTCTTGCCGGTGCTTTCGGCACCGAGCACGGCGATCACGCAGCCGATGGGCAACGAAGGAGTCATGCGTGTTCCAGCGCCGATGCCGCGGCTGCGGTTGGGCGCAATCGATGGCGCCATGCGAAGTAGCCGGCGATGCTGAGCACCGCGAAGACCGCGTAGAGGCCTACCGTGAGCCACAGGCCCTTGTGGATGAACAGGCCGATACTGACCACGTTGACGGCCAGCCAGACGATCCAGTTTTCGATGAACTTGCGGCCGAGCAGGAACTGCCCGACCAGGCTGAGTCCGGTCGCGAATCCGTCGAACCAGGGCACGTCGGTGTCGGTGAATTGAATCAGAAAAAGTGCGACGAGCGGCCACGCGACTGCGCAGGCGACCAGCGACCACAACGCGCCGCGCATCGTGAGGCGGCTTACGTGCAGCTCGCTGCCGTCGGCCCGGTGCCCACGCAGCCATTGAAACCAGCCCCAGAGCGCGACGATGGCGAAAAAGATCTGCAGCGTAGCGTCGCCGTAGATGCGTGCTTCGGCAAAGACGAAGACGTATAGCAACGAGCTCACGATGGCGAGCGGCCAGCCCCAGTGGATCTCGCGCATGTTGCAACCGACCATGACCAACGCTATGGCCGCGGCGACCACTTCGAGCCAACTGGTCGGTGCGCCCCACAACACGAAGGCGGGGGCCGAGAAGAACTCCGGCATCGGTGGTTTGACGGTTCCGCGGGCAGGGCGGAGTGTCAGTGCGTCATCTGCACGAACACCTCGTTCGGCTTCACCATGCCGAGCTCGGCGCGGGCACGCTCTTCGACCATTTCGAGGCCTTCCTTCAGGTCGTTGACCTCGGAAGACAGCCTCTCGTTGGCCAATGACGCACGCGCGTTGGCCTCTTGCTGCGTCATGAGCTTGTCGCGCAGCTGCGCCACGTCGCGCACGCTTCCGCGGCCGGTCCACAGCTGCCACTGAAGAACGGCGAGCAGCAAGACCAGCACGATGGGAACAATGCGTGAACGCATGCCTTGGGGCACCCGGTTCCTGGCCGTTTACTTCAGGTTGTAGAACGCGGCGCGGCCGGGGTAGCTGGCAACGTCGCCCAGGTCTTCTTCGATGCGCAGCAGCTGGTTGTACTTGGCGGTGCGGTCGGAGCGCGACAGCGAACCCGTCTTGATCTGGCCGGCGTTGGTGCCGACCGCGATATCGGCGATGGTCGAGTCTTCGGTCTCGCCCGAACGGTGCGAAATGACGGCGGTGTAGCCGGCGCGTTTTGCCATTTCGATGGCGGCGAAGGTCTCGGTCAGCGTGCCGATCTGATTGATCTTGATCAGAATCGAATTGGCGATGCCCTTGTCGATGCCTTCTTGAAGGATCTTGGTGTTGGTGACGAACAAATCGTCGCCCACCAACTGCACGCGTTTGCCGAGACGTTCGGTCAGGTGCTTCCAGCCATCCCAGTCGCCTTCGTGCATGCCGTCTTCGATGCTGATGATCGGGTATTTGTCGACCCAGGTCGCAAGCATGTCGGTCCAGTTTTCGGGCGACAGCGTGAGGTTCTCTGCGCCGAGGACGTACTTGCCATCTTTGTAGAACTCGCTGGCAGCGCAGTCCAGGCCGAGCGCGATTTGTTCGCCGGCCACATAGCCCGCCTTGTCGATCGCTTCGAGGATGAGCAGGATGGCTTCTTCGTGACTCGCGACGCTCGGTGCGAAGCCGCCTTCGTCGCCGACAGCCGTGCTGATGCCGCGGTCGCTCAGGATCTTTTTCAACGCGTGAAAGGTTTCGGCACCATAGCGGACCGCTTCGCGGAAGCTCTTGGCGCCGACCGGAATGATCATGAACTCCTGGATGTCCAGGCTGTTGTTGGCGTGCGCCCCACCGTTGATGACGTTCATCATCGGCACGGGCAATTGCATGCCGCCCATGCCGCCGAAGTAGCGGTACAGCGGCAAGCCCGATTCTTCGGCAGCAGCGCGGGCCACGGCCATCGACACGGCCAACGTGGCGTTGGCGCCCAGGCGTGCCTTGTTGTCGGTGCCGTCCAGGTCGTTCAGCGTGCGGTCGAGAAAGGCCTGCTCGGTGGCGTCGAGGCCGAGCACGGCTTCGGAGATTTCGGTGTTGATGTTTTCTACCGCTTTCAACACGCCCTTGCCACCGTAACGAGCCTTGTCGTTGTCGCGAAGTTCGATCGCTTCGCGCGAGCCGGTCGACGCACCCGACGGCACGGCCGCCCGACCCATGGTGCCGCTTTCCAGCAGCACGTCGCATTCGACTGTGGGATTGCCGCGGCTGTCGAGAATTTCGCGGCCGACGATGTCAACGATTGCACTCATGATTTTTATTGAAGGATGAAGTTGAAAAGGTTTGCGGTGTCAGAGTCGTGCGAATCGGGCATTGTCCCAAGTCGAAGCGTTGAAGTTGAGCCGGCCCGGCGCGATGCTGATTGCATCGTCGCCGGCTCGGGCCTGTGTCAGTCCCTGCATGGATGCCTGCTCGACGGGCACGCACACCAGGTCGAGCGATACCGCTCCCATGACGTCTTCGGCGACGCCGCGGAAGTTGGCAGGATTGAACATCGGTGCAATGTAGTAAAACGCCGCGTATCCCAGCGGTTCCAGAAAACCGACCAGCTCGTCGCGGTTGCCTGTGGGCTTGCCGTTGGCGCAGTCGATCTCGAGATAGACGATCGGCCGCAGGCGGCGCAAGGTGTCGATGGCGCCTTCGAGCAAGGCCAGCTCATGGCCTTCGATATCGGCCTTGATGAAGTCCAGCCGCTGCAGCGCCAACGCATCGATCGATTGCATGTCGACGCTCTCGGTGGAAGCTGCAGTCGATGCGCCGCGCAACGAGGCCTCGCCGAAATTGCCGGGCTGCGACGGATCCATCAACGGGAACAAGGCACTGCCGTTGGCGCCACCGATGGCTTTTTGAATCGCGTGCACATTCAGGCATTCGTTGAGCGCCATGTTCGCGCACAGCAACTGGTGCGTGTGGCGCGAGGCCTCGAATGCCAGTACCTTGCCGGACGCGCCCACGGCACGCGACAAAAACACCGTGTGCGTGCCGATGTTGGCGCCGGCCTCGATCACCGTGTCGCCTTTTCGGACGATCTGCCGGAACAAACTGATTTCTGCTTCGGACCACTCGCCGTAAATGGCGAGGCTGCGACCGACGAATTTGTCGTTGGTGTTGTAGACGAACCGGCCGTGCCGTGCGTCTGTCAGTTCGTAGATGCTCATGCTTTACCCCGGTGCCCGATCAGAGGCCTTCGACCGCGATCATGCGCATCACCGCAGCACCGGCGCGGGCTTCACGGGCCTTCAGATATTCAGGCGTGTCGTAGAAAGCTTTGGCTTGCTCGAAAGTCGGAAACTTCAGCAGCACCACGCGGGTCGGTGCCCAGTCGCCTTCGAGTACCGCGATCTGACCACCGCGAATGCACACCTCGGCACCGCTCGCCTGCATGGCGGCGCTCGACCACTTTTTATACTCTTCGTATTGCGTCGGGTTCGTGACTTCGACGTGTGCAATGACGTAACCACTCATGCTTGAAACCTGTCTTCCAGATAGCCGTTTTTCTTGGTGACCGCATCGAGCGCCAGCAGCGTCTCAAGCAGCGCTTTCATGTGCTTCAAAGGCACCGCATTGGGACCATCGCTCAGCGCCTTGGCCGGGTCGGGGTGCGTTTCCATGAACACGCCGGCAACGCCGACCGCAATGGCCGCGCGCGCCAGCACCGGGACCATCTCGCGCTGGCCGCCCGAGCTCGTGCCCTGGCCACCCGGCAACTGTACCGAGTGCGTGGCGTCGAACACCACAGGCGCCAGGGTCTCGCGCATGATCGCCAGCGATCGCATGTCCGACACCAGATTGTTGTAGCCGAAACTGGCGCCGCGTTCGCAAGCCATGAAGCTGTCTTCGTCGAGACCGATTTCTTTGGCCGCGGCGCGCGCCTTGTCGATGACGTTCTTCATGTCGTGCGGCGCGAGGAACTGACCCTTCTTGATGTTCACCGGCTTGCCCGACTGGGCGACTGCACGGATGAAGTCGGTCTGGCGGCACAGGAAGGCGGGCGTCTGCAACACGTCGACCACCTTGGCCGCTTCTACGATGTCTTCGTTGGTGTGCACGTCGGTCAGCACCGGCACGCCGAGGTCGCGCCTGACCTTGGCCAGAATTTCCAGCCCCTTGTCACGACCCGGGCCGCGAAAGGTGGTGCCCGACGAACGGTTGGCCTTGTCGAAGCTGCTCTTGAAGATGAACGGAATACCGAGCGCCTGCGTGATTTCCTTCAGCGTGCCGGCGGTGTCCATCTGCAGCTGTTCCGACTCGATCACGCACGGACCTGCGATGAGGAAGAACGGCTTGTCGAGTCCGATGTCGAATCCGCAAAGCTTCATGACTGCACTTTCATGCGACGACCTTCATCAGCGGCTTGGTTCCCTGGCCCGCTGCCTGATGTTCCAGCGCTGCTTTGATGAACGCGTTGAACAGCGGATGGCCGCCCCACGGCGTCGATTTGAACTCGGGATGAAACTGCACGCCGATGAACCAGGGATGCACGTCTTGCGGCAACTCCACAATTTCCGTCAGGTGTTCGCGTTGTGTCAACGCAGAAATCACCAGCCCGGCGCGGCGCAGGTCGTCCAGGAAGTTGACGTTGGCTTCGTAGCGGTGCCGGTGGCGCTCGGTGACGACGTCGCCGTAGATGCTGTGGGCCAGCGTGTTCGGCGCGACGTCGGAGCTTTGCGCGCCCAGCCGCATCGTGCCGCCGAGATCGGATTTTTCATCGCGCGTCTTGACGGTACCGTCAGTGTCTTTCCACTCGGTGATGAGCGCGATGACGGGGCAGGGCGTACCGGGATCGAACTCGGTGCTGTTGGCGTTTTTGAGGCCGGCGACGTTGCGTGCGTATTCGATGGTCGCAACCTGCATGCCGAGGCAGATACCGAGGTACGGCACCTTGGTTTCGCGGGCGAAGCGGGCGGCTGAAATCTTGCCCTCGACGCCGCGTTGACCGAAACCGCCCGGCACCAGGATGGCATCGTATTTGGCGAGGCGGGCGACGTCTTGCGGCGTGATGGTTTCGGAATCGATGTAGTCGATCTTCACGCGCGCATGGTTCTTCATTCCGGCATGCCGCAGCGCTTCGTTGAGCGATTTATAGCTGTCGGACAGTTCGACGTACTTGCCCACCATGGCAATGGTCACTTCGTGCTGCGGATGCTCGACTTCGTAGACCAGATCGTCCCAACGTTTGAGCTTGGCAGGCGGCGTATTCAGGCGCAGCTTGTCGCAGATCAGGCCGTCCAGCCCTTGTTCGTGCAGCATGCGCGGCACTTTGTAGATGGTGTCGACGTCCCACATCGAAATAACACCCCACTCGGCGACGTTGGAGAACAGCGAGATCTTGGCGCGCTCGTCGTTGGGAATGGGCCGGTCGGCGCGACAAATGAGCGCGTCGGCCTGGATGCCGATGGCGCGCAGTTCCTTGGCAGTGTGCTGAGTCGGCTTGGTCTTGAGTTCGCCGGCCGCGGCGATCCACGGCACGTACGACAGATGAACGAAGGCTGTGTTGTTCGGACCCATGCGCAGACTCATCTGGCGCACCGCTTCGAGAAACGGCAGCGATTCGATGTCTCCCACGGTGCCACCGATTTCGACGATGGCCACGTCGACTTCATGGGCGGTGCCGATGCCGGCGCCGCGTTTCACATATTCCTGGATTTCGTTGGTGATGTGCGGGATCACCTGCACCGTTTTGCCGAGATAGTCGCCGCGGCGTTCTTTTTCGAGCACGCTCTTGTAGATCTGGCCCGTGGTGAAGTTGTTGGCCTTGCGCATGCGCGTGTTGATGAAGCGCTCGTAGTGGCCGAGGTCGAGGTCGGTTTCGGCCCCGTCGTCGGTAACGAACACTTCGCCATGCTGAAAAGGCGACATCGTGCCGGGGTCGACATTGATGTACGGATCGAGCTTGATGAGGGTGACTTTAAGACCCCGCGATTCGAGAATCGCGGCGAGCGAGGCGGAGGCGATTCCCTTGCCGAGGGAAGACACCACACCACCAGTGACGAAGACAAATTTGGTCATGCCATTACCGGGCTTTGCGCCCGGACAGTGGGAAATCGGAATTATAGGTGCGACCACTTGAGCAGCCACTTAAACTTCCCCGATGCACCCTATGCAGCACGTTACGCAAGATCTCTCCGGCAAGCACATCCTCCTCGGGCTTACGGGGGGTATCGCCTGCTATAAGTCGGCCGAACTCTGTCGTCTTTTCATCAAGGCCGGCGCCACGGTGCAGGTCGTCATGACCGAGGCCGCGGAGCAGTTCATTACGCCGGTCACGATGCAGGCGCTGTCGGGGCGCCCGGTTTACGGCTCGCAGTGGGACGCTCGCGAGCCCAACGCCATGCCGCACATCAACCTGAGCCGCGAGGCCGACGCCATCGTGCTGGCGCCGGCCAGCGCCGATTTCATCGCGCGGCTGGTGCAAGGTCGTTCGGACGAACTGCTGAGCTTGCTGTGCCTCGCGCGCCCGGCCGATCGCGTTCCCTTGCTGCTGGCGCCCGCCATGAATCGGGAGATGTGGTCGCATCCGGCCACGCAGCGCAACCTGATGCAGGTGGCAGCCGACGGCGCGCATGTGCTCGGCGTGGGCAGCGGCTGGCAGGCATGCGGCGAAACCGGTGATGGCCGCATGCTGGAGCCGGCGCAATTGCTCGACGACGTCACCGCATTCTTCCAGCCGAAGTTGCTTGCGGGTCAGCATGTACTGGTGACGGCCGGGCCGACTTTCGAAGCGCTCGACCCCATCCGCGGCATCACCAACCATTCGTCCGGGAAGATGGGTTTCTCCATTGCCCGTGCGGCACGCGACGCCGGGGCGGAGGTCACGCTTGTGGCGGGCCCGGTCCACTTGCCGACGCCGCGTGGCGTCGCCCGCATCGACGTCACTTCGGCTGCTGAAATGCTGGATGCAACCTTGATGGCGGCACCGCGTGCCACGGTATTCATCGCGACCGCCGCAGTGGCCGATTGGCGTCCTGCAGCCCACAGCGCGCACAAGATCAAGAAGGACGGCTCCGGCCAGCCGCCGGTGCTGCATTTCGTCGAGAACACCGACATCCTGCTGACCGTTGCACAGAGCGCAAGAGCGCAAAGCGGCAAGTTGTTTTGCGTCGGCTTTGCGGCCGAAAGCGAGAACCTGGTGGAACATGCCAAGGCCAAGCGGGAGCGCAAGGGCATTCCACTGCTGGTCGGCAACATCGGACCGTTGACTTTTGGGCAAGACGACAACGCCTTGCTGCTGGTCGACGCCAATGGCCTGCGCGAACTGCCGCGCGCACCCAAGCTCGCGTTGGCGCGTGAGCTCGTGACTGAAATAGCCGCGCGCCTGCCGGGCTGGAGTGCACCATGAATCCTGAATGGAACACGCCGCCGAATGGCGACTTCGCGAGCTATGTGGAGCGGCTCACGGCCCAATCCGCCCTGCCCAAGCGGCAACACCAGGAGGGCGAGCACGGGCTCGATGTCGGCATGACGCCGCACTCGGAGCCGCATGGCGCCGGGACGGCGGGAAGCGCCGCAGCGACGGCCGCCGCGGCAGCGCAGCGGCGCATGTCATCGAACGCCGATGTGCCGGCTGGCGTCGGCACATCGCCAACCGGCGCGATGGTGGCCAAGATCGCGAGCGCTGTCGGCTTCTTCGCGTTGTTGCTGATGTGGCAGGCAGGCGTGCCGATCCCGTCGCTGTTGGCGCTGCTTGCAGGCGCCCTCTGGATCGCCTTCAAGCTGCGTGGTCTCAAGCTGCCGCAGAACGCGGCGCAGTGGCAAAAGATGCTGCAGGACGCGGCGCTCAAGCAGCAGCAGGCGGGCAAGCAAAGCCAGCAACAGGGGCGCAGCAAGTGAAGGTCGATGTTCGCATTCTCGATTCGCGCATGGCCGATGCGCTGCCCACTTACGCCACGCCCGGCAGTGCGGGACTCGACCTTCGGGCCTGCCTCGATGAGCCCATCACGCTGGAACCCAACGCCTGGCAACTTGTCGGGACGGGCATTGCTATCCACTTGGCCGACGCGGGTTACGCGGCGCTGATTCTTCCGCGCTCCGGGCTCGGTCACAAACATGGCATCGTGCTCGGCAACCTTGTCGGCTTGATCGACAGCGACTACCAGGGTGAGCTGAAAATCAGCGCCTGGAACCGAAGCGAAACACCGTTCGTATTGCAGCCGATGGAGCGCCTGGCGCAGCTGGTGATCGTGCCGGTGATACAGGCGCAATTCAACGTCGTCGCCGACTTCACTGCAACGCAGCGAGGTGTCGGTGGTTACGGCTCGACGGGCAAGCACTGACCGCCAGCTGACGTTAAGTGGGTTGCGGCGCGGGTGTAGGCGCGGTCCTTCGAGACCGCGCTTCGCGCGCTCACACGTAAAGACTGGAACCGCGGTCGCGTTGTGCGCTCTGAAGTTTCAAGATGTACTCGGACGTCAGCGCGGTACGTCGCTGACGCGTTGAATACCTGTCAAGTTGTCGCGCCGTTGCGCGTTTTTGAGGAGTCAGACCATGAAGACCAATTTACGTTTCCTGTCGGTGAGTGCCTCGGTGCTTGCATTGGCCACGCTCACTGCATGCGTAGCACCTGCGCCGGTCTATCAGACCAGTCGCTATCCGTACCAGGCGCCACCGCAGCCCTATGCGGCAGTGCCAGCCCCTTACGTCGAGTACGGCCGTGTTGCCAACATCGAAGTGCTCCGCAGCCAGACCAGTGGCACCGGGACCAGTGGCGGCGGTGCAGTAGCCGGTGGTGTCGTAGGTGGTGTCCTCGGCAACCAGATCGGGCGCGGTAACGGGCGCACTGCGGCAACGGTCCTGGGCGTCGTTGGCGGCGCCCTGCTGGGCAACGGCATCGAGGCCAATAACAATGGCCCGCGTGCTTACGAAAGCTACCGCGTGTCGGTCCAGACCGAAAATGGCGGCTACCGTGCTTTCGATGTGAGCAGTCCGGGCGACCTGCGTATCGGCGACCGCGTGCGCATCGACAACGGGCAAATATCGCGCTACTGATCCAGAGGCCTTGCGCCACTGGCGAATTGAAAGAGCCGGGCATGCCCGGCTTTTTTGCGGATGAGGATTTGTCAGTGCAGCAAGTCGCTGCCTGGCGCCGTGGGCGACAGCTTGAAAAAGCTTGTGCCGGCCGTCCCTCGACCGACCTCGTCCTCCGTCGCCTCGCGCACCGATCGCACGGAGATGTCGAGCCTGAGCGCAATGCCGGCAAGGGGGTGGTTGCCGTCTAGCACCACATGATCCGGATACACCTCGGTGACGACGTAGATCGCAGCCTTCGGAATCCCATCGCTCACGCCCGCCGGCAGGGCGGCGCCGTCGAAGGTCATGCCTTCTTCGATTTCCTTGGGGAACAGCGCACGCGGCTCCAGAAAAAGAAGCTGGTCGTTGAAGTCGCCGAAAGCCTGTTCAGGCTCCAGTTGAAGCTGCACCTTGGCGCCGGGCTCATGGCCCTGCAGCGCCTGCTCGATGGCGTCGAACAGATCGTCGCCACCCACCAAAAACTCCACCGGATCGTCGAGCACGTCGAGCACTTCACCCAGCGTGTCTTTCATGGTCCAGGTAAGCCCGACCACACATTGTTCAGAGATTTCCATTGCAGAATTCTCCCATGGAGACAACACAACCCTTGCCGCTGCTCGGCGGACTCACCGCGCAGCAATTCATGCGACGCCACTGGCAGAAGAAGCCGCTGCTCGTGCGCCAGGCCATTCCCGGCTTTCAACCCCCGGTCGATCGCGATGCGCTCTTTGCGCTGGCGAGCCAGGACGACGTCGAATCGCGCCTCATTCGGCATGCGGCCGGTGGTTGGAAACTGCGCCACGGTCCCTTCGGCAAACGCAGTCTGCCTCCGCGCGCGCAGCCGGGCTGGACGCTCCTGGTGCAAGGCGTCGACCTGCACCGCGACGCTGCTCATGAGTTGATGCAGTCGTTCCGTTTCCTGCCCGATGCGAGGCTCGACGACTTGATGATCAGCTATGCCAGCGACACCGGTGGCGTCGGCGCGCATTTCGACAGTTACGACGTGTTTTTGCTGCAGGCGAGCGGCCAGCGGCGCTGGTCGATAGGACGCCAGCGCGATCTCTCGCTGCAAGAAAACGTGCCGCTCAAGATCCTGCAGAACTTCGAGCCCGAGACAACGTTCGTGCTGGACGCCGGCGACATGCTGTATCTGCCGCCGCGCTATGCGCACGATGGCGTGGCGGTTGGCGGCGATTGCATGACCTACTCGATCGGCCTCAGGGCGCCTGCTGCGGCTGGCCTCGGTGCCGACCTGCTGGCGCGCATCGCCGAGGCCAGCGCCGACGAACTGGAAGACGCGCCGGCCCACTCGCAAATCCACTATCGCGATCCGTCGCAGTCTGCAGTCGATACGCCTTCTGCCGTGCCTGCCGCGCTTCAGGCTTTTGCGCGCGCGGCAGTGCAACGCGCACTTCGCGATGTCGACGCCATCGACCGCGCGCTCGGCGAATCGATGACCGAGCCGAATGCCAACGTGTGGTTCGACGCGGGTGCGGTGCCGAGCGATATGCAATCGGTGGCGCTCGACCGTCGCACGCGCATGCTTTACGACGCGCGGCATCTCTACATCAACGGCGAGAGCTTCCGTGCAGGTGGCCGCGACGCGACCTTGATGCGTCGGCTGGCCGATCGACGCACGCTCGAAACCAGAGACCTGGCGCGCGCCAGTGACGATGCCTTGGCGCTCCTCGGCGACTGGTGCGAAGCGGGGTGGTTGCATGCCAGCTGATCTGGCTGATTCGCCTAAGTTGCCTCCGTTGCCTCCGTTGCCTGAGGGCGCCTTCGACGGCCGCGAAGCCTTCGAGTCCAGCCTGCGTCTTGCGCTCGACGCCGCGGCCGCGCAGGGCTGGCGTGAGATCGTGTTGAGCGATCCCGATTTCAGCGATTGGCCACTGGGCGATCGATCGACCGTCGCGGCGCTGCAGGCGTGGTCGGCTTCCGGCCGAAGCTGCGTGGTACTTGCCAAAAACTTCGACGTGTTCGCGCGCCATCACGCGCGTTTTGTGCAATGGCGCCAGACCTGGAGCCACATCATCGAATGCCGTATTTGCAATGCGGCGGGCGCGCCGGCGGTACCCAGTGCCATCTGGACGCCGACGTGGTTTCTGCAACGTATCGACATCGACAAGGGGCGGGGAGTGTGCGGTCGGGATCGCGAGCGACGCGGCGGCTTAAGAGAACTTTTGGACGAATGTTTACGTCAGGGCAGGCCCGGCTTTCCGGCATCGACGCTGGGCCTGTAAGGCAATGGCCTGAATTGGTGCATCGACATCTTTTCGAAAGGTTGCGGCACTAGAATTTTGTCTTAGACAATTGCTTTCATCGTCGCTTTAAAAAAAGGAATCTCATGAATAAGTCAGTTCTGATCGCCGCCTTGATGGCCGCCGCCGCTCTCACCGCCTGCAGTAAAAAAGAAGATGCTGCTCCCGTAGTCGTGATCCCCGCACCGGTCGTGGTGACCCCACCTGCGGCACCTGCGGCGACGCCGGCACCCGACGCGACCGCGACACCTGCACCGGCTGCACCGGCTGCTTCGGCACCTGCGGACACGTCCACGATGACGCCCGCCGATCCAACCAAGCCGACTGATCCTGCCGCACCTAAGTGATGCATTCATGTGGTACCACGTTGCCGCGTGAATAAAAAAGCCGCCTTCGAAGGCGGCTTTTTTTATAGCTGAAGGTGCGTAGCGCTCCGTCAGACGTCGAGCCAGCCACTGCCCTCAACCGCAGTCGCCGTGAGCATCTCGTGCTCTTGGGCGCCGAGCGCTTCGGCCAGCACACGTCGCACGATGTCGGGCCGGTTGTTCTGCTCGCTCAGATGCGCCGCCAAGACATGACGCAAGCCATCGTGATGAACAGCGCGTGCGATGGCGGCCGCTGCGGCGTTCGAGAGGTGGCCGTAGTTGCCGCCCACGCGATGCTTCAGAAACGGCGGATAGGCCGAGCCCGCCAGCAAGTCGCTGTCGTGATTGAACTCGAGCAGCATTGCATGCAGACCGATGAGCCGCTGCATCACATGCGGCGTTGCATGGCCCAGATCAGTCAGCACGCCAAGGTGCCGGGCGCCATCGCTGCAGCGCAATTGGAGCGGTTCCTTGGCATCGTGCGGCACGGTGAACGGCTGCACATGGATCTCGCCGATCGCGATGTCGTTGCCATCCAGCGCGAAGTGCAGGCGACCTTCGAAATCGCGCGCGCCAGTGGCGAGCCAGGTGCCTTCGCTCATCCAGACGGGGATGCGGTTGCGCCGCGACAAGGCATGAGCGCAACCGATATGGTCGCCATGCTCGTGGGTCACGAACACGCCGTCGATGTCGGCGGCAGCGAGACCGGCGCGGGCCAGCCGTACGTCGAGGTGCCTCAGCGCAAAGCCGCAGTCGACGAGCAGACGAGAGGTCCGCCCCGCACTGGTCGCCTCGACCAGCGTGGCGTTGCCGGTGCTCCCGCTGCCGAGACTGCGGAAACGCAGCATCGCCTCGCGCCTTACTTCAAATCGTCGGCAATAACCTGAACGATGCGTTGCGCATTCGCCGAGGTTTCAGGCGCACCGGCGTCGTTCATGACCGACACCGTGCTGGCTTCGCCCTGGCCCTTGACCAGAATGCGGAACTTGAGCGGTGCGTCGGCCTTGCCTGCCTGGCCGAAAGTAATGATCTTTGCGAAGAAGCCGGGTTCCTTGTTGGCGTTCGGTGGCACGTAGCGCACGAAGTAGATACCGGCGCTGCGATCCCGGTCTTCCACGGTGAAGCCGGTGCGATCGAGCGCCAGGCCGACACGACGCCATGCGCGCTCGAAGCCTTCGTTGATCTGGACCGTCGGTTGACCCGCGACCGACACGATGCGTGCGGTTTGTGCCGGCGCGGCCGTCGCGGCGAGCAGCTTCGATTGCTCTTGTGTCACACCGAGCTTCACCATCAGGCGTCGCAGGAATTCGGTTTCGAGTTCAGGATCGACTGGGCGTGTCTGCCACACAGTCTGGTCCTGGCGCTGGTTGTTATAGACCTCGACCATGCCGCGGTGCGCGACGAAGATTTCGGTGCCGGTGGGGGTGCGCTCCAGCCGCGTGCGGAAGCGATCGAGTTCGCCGGTCGAGTAGACCGAATCGACCAGCTTGCCGAGGGCGCCACGGATGATGTCCTGCGGCAGCTTGGCTCGGTTTTCTGCCCAGTCGGTTTCCATGATGCCGACGTTGCGCTGCTCTGTCGTCAGCAAAAATCCGCTCTCCTGCCAGAAGTCCTTGACCGGGTCCCAAAGCTGTTCAGGCGTGCGGTTGACGACGATCCAGCGCTGCGTGCCCGAGCGCTCCATGCGCACGTCGCC
Organism: Variovorax sp. RTB1; assembly: GCF_035018765.1. Lineage (NCBI taxonomy): Bacteria > Pseudomonadati > Pseudomonadota > Betaproteobacteria > Burkholderiales > Comamonadaceae > Variovorax > Variovorax sp. RTB1. The sequence continues at coordinate 15,845 of NZ_JASJXG010000046.1, read as the reverse complement.
GATGGCGTTGACCGAAGTCGGCAGGCCCGGTGCGTTGGCCATGCCGGTCTGATACGAGTTGGCAGAAACCGCGCCGCCTGGAACCGCGTAGCGGTTTTCGCGCGAGAGCTGTGACAGGTCGGGCGGTACCGAGAGGCTGGGCGCCTTGCCGGCGCTCTTGTAGTCGATCTTGTCGCTTTCGAGCACGGAGCAGGCCGCGAGACTGGCCACCAGGGCCAGCAGTGCAAATCGCGTAAAAAAGTTCTTCAACGTGGTCTTCCTTGTTGGAATGTTTCGATCAAATCGATGGGTCGCAGCGACCACAGCTTCAGAGCAGGTTCCGGCCAAAAGGTTGCCGGCGACTTCGATCTGCGGGAGTAAAGGTGAATTCAATCCTTGAGCAGGCCGGTCGCGCGCAATGCGCTTTCGACTGCCGGGCGACTGGCCTCGTCGAGCTCGGTCAGCGGCAGACGCAGAGCGCCACCACACAAACCGAGTCGCGCCATCGCCCACTTCACGGGAATCGGGTTTGGCTCCACGAACAGGTTGCGGTGCAGCGGCATCAGTTCGAATTGCAGCTGCATCGCACGCTTGACGTCGCCGGCAATCGCCGCCACGCAAAGCTCGTGCATCTTGCGCGGTGCCAGATTGGCAGTGACGCTGATGTTGCCCTGACCGCCGCACAGCATGAGCGCCACGGCGGTCGGGTCGTCGCCGGAATACACGGCAAAGCTTTTTGGCAGATCGCGAATCAGCCACTGGGCGCGCTCGATGTTGCCTGTGGCTTCCTTGATGCCGATGATGCCTGGCACCTGAGCAAGCCGAAGCACGGTGTCATGCGCCATATCGGCGACGGAGCGGCCAGGTACGTTGTAGAGCACAACGGGCAAATCGCCGACGGCTTCGGCGATGGCCCTGAAGTGCCGGTACTGGCCTTCTTGCGTCGGCTTGTTGTAGTAGGGAACGACCTGCAGTTGCGAATCGGCGCCAACGCCTCGGGCGAACTTGGCGAGCTCGATGGCTTCTTTGGTCGAATTGGCGCCGCAGCCAGCCATGACAGGCACGCGGCCTTTGGCTTGCTCGACCGATACGCGAATGATTTCGCAGTGCTCTTCGACGTCGACCGTCGGCGATTCGCCGGTGGTGCCGACCACGCCGAGGCAATCCGTGCCTTCGTCGATGTGCCAGTCGATGATGCGACGCAGTGCGGGGTAATCGACACTGCCGTCGTCGTGCATCGGCGTAACGAGCGCGACGATGCTGCCTGTCAGTTGCTCCAAGGGGGTCTCTTTGTCGGTTGGACGAAAACCGGCATTCTACTTAAGGGCTAGGCGGTGCCCCGAGCAGTTGGCGTAGTGGGATTCCCGACCCGTCCAGCCGCACGGCCGCGATGCGTTGAACGAATCGTGGCGGCGTCGCCTCGTAACCATGTTCGTAGGCCACGACGCGCAGTCCGGCGCAGGCCGTGATCAGTTCGCCCGGCTGCAGCAGAAAGTCGGGCCGCGACGGCTTGCCGATCGTTTCGTTGCCGGCCGCGAAGGTCTCGTACAGAAGCACGCCGCCTGGAGCGACAGCCGCAACGATGTCGGGCAGCCGGGGTCGCCAAAGGTAGTTGGTGACGACGACCACGTCGAAGTTTTCGCCGGCGAAGGGCCACGGTCCGGCTTCGATGTCTGCCTGCAGGGCGCGGCCCCAGCGTGCTGCCGATGCGACGGCGTCGGGTGCGCGGTCCACGCCTGTCACTGCATGGCCGCGATCCGCAAACCACCGCAGATGCCGGCCCGCGCCGCATGCCACGTCCAACACGCGGCCGCCTGCAGGGACAAGGTGCGACCAACGCACGATCCACGCGGACGGCTGTGACATCGCGCTATCGATGGCGTTCGGCGCCGTGCTCAAAAGCATGCCCAAAGCTGATCGATCAACGTCACCATGAACGCTGGCCGCGCATAGAGCATGAACACGGCGCCCAGCGCGACCAGTGCGATCGCCCAGGCCAGAGCGGTAATGAGACGAGGATGCTGCAAGCGTTTCATGCAGTTCAGGCGAGCTGCGGCATCGGCCGCGCGATGGCGTTTTCCTTGACCGGCAAATTGATCAGCGCAGCGAACACCCCCAGTGCGATCGCGATGTACCAGACGACGTCGTAGCTGCCGGTGCGGTCGTACAGAAAACCACCCAGCCAGACGCCGAGGAACGAGCCGACCTGATGGCCCAGAAACACGAAGCCGCTCAGCATCGACAAGTGCGTCACGCCAAAGATTTGCGCCACCAGCGCATTGGTCACCGGCACCGTCGACAGCCACAAAAAGCCGATGACAGCAGCGAAGACGTAGACAGACAGTGGTGACACCGGCACGAGCAAGAACAGCGTTATCGCGATGGCCCTGCCGAAGTAGATGGCCGCCAGGATCTTCCGCTTGGCCAGCTTCTGGCCGAGCGAACCGGCGACGTAAGTGCCAAACACATTGAAGAGCCCGATGAGAGCGAGCGAATAACTTGCTACCTCGGGCGACAGACCTTTGTCGCGCAGATAGCTCGGCATGTGCACGCCGATGAACACCACCTGGAAGCCGCACACGAAGTACCCCGCCATCAGCAGGCCGAAGCTCGGATAACGAAAAGCTTCCATCACCGCCTGCGCGATGGTTTGCTCCCGGTGTCCGGCGACAACCATGCGTGCCGGCTCGCGCAGGCCGAACGCCAGCGGCACGACCAGCAGCACCAGCGCGGCCAACACCAGCAGCGCCGTATGCCAGCCGAGTTGCGCGATGAGTTGCCCTTCGATCGGCACCATCAAAAACTGTCCGAACGAACCGGCCGCTGCGGCTACGCCCATCGCCCAGGAGCGGCGCTCGGCCGGAATCTGCCGCCCGATGACGCCGTAGATCACCGCGTAGGTGGTGCCGGCCTGCGCTGCGCCGATCAGCACCCCGGCGGTCATCGCGAACAGCAGCGGCGTGGGCGAGAGCGCCATACCGGCCAGCCCGACCGCGTAGAGGACCGCGCCGATCAGCAGCACCCTGAAGGCGCCCAGCTTGTCGGCCAGCATGCCGGCGAAAACACCGATCACGCCCCACGAGAGGTTCTGGATCGCGATGGCGAGCGAAAAGGTCTGGCGCGTCCATCCCTGTTCCTGAGTGATCGGCTGCAACCAAAGGCCAAAGCCGTGGCGAATGCCCATGGAGAGAGTGACGATCATGGCGCCACACAGCAGGACCTGGAACATCGAGAGGGGGCGGGCGGTGGCATTCATCCGGAAAATGTAGCCGCAAGCGCAAGGTCGACATCTGTATGTCCATCCAGCTTTACGTGAGTGGACGCATACAATCCGCGGCCATGGCTACCCCAGTTTCATCCGCTTCCTCCAGCAAGCCCACGCCGCCCGCCTACTCAGAAGGCTCCATCCGCGTCCTGAAAGGCCTCGAGCCCGTCAAGCAGCGGCCGGGCATGTACACCCGCACCGACAACCCGCTGCACATCATCCAGGAAGTGCTCGACAACGCGGCCGACGAGGCACTCGCCGGCCATGGCAAGAAGATCAAGGTCACGATGCACGCCGATGGCTCGGTCGGCATCGAAGACGATGGCCGCGGCATTCCGTTCGGCATGCACCCGGAAGAAAAAGCGCCGGTGGTCGAGCTGGTGTTCACGCGGCTGCATGCCGGCGGCAAGTTCGACAAGGGATCGGGCGGCGCCTACAGCTTTTCCGGTGGCCTGCACGGCGTGGGCGTGTCGGTGACCAATGCCCTGTCGACGCGGCTCGAAGTGAGCTCGCACCGCGAAGGTTCGTCGGCGCGGCTGACCTTCAGCGCCGGCGACGTGATCGAGCCGCTGGTCATCCGTCCGCTCGAGGCCGGCGAGCGCCGCCAGGGAACCAGCGTGCGCGCCTGGCCCGACGCCAAGTATTTCGAGACAGCTGTGCTGCCGATGGCCGAGCTGACGCACCTGTTGCGCAGCAAGGCGGTGCTGATGCCGGGCGTCACCGTGACGCTGGTCATCGAAAAGACCAAGGAGACCCAGCAGTGGCTCTACAAGGGCGGCCTGCGCGACTACCTGATGCAGAGCCTGCACGGAGACCCGGTTATTCCGTTGTTCGAAGGCGCCGGTCATGCCGACAAAAACGCCGATAACTTCGCCGAAGGCGAGGGGGCCGAATGGTGCGTGGCCTTCACCGAAGACGGCGCTCCGGTTCGCGAGAGCTACGTCAACCTGATTCCTACCAGCGCCGGAGGCACGCATGAAAGCGGACTGCGCGACGGGCTGTTCACCGCGGTGAAGGGATTCATCGAGCTGCATTCGCTGCTGCCCAAGGGCGTCAAGCTGCTGCCCGAAGACGTGTTCGCGCGTGCCTCCTATGTGCTGAGCGCCAAGGTGCTCGATCCGCAATTCCAGGGCCAGATCAAGGAACGGCTCAACTCGCGTGACGCGGTGCGGCTGGTGTCGAGCTTCGTGCGGCCCGCGCTGGAACTGTGGCTCAACCAGCATGTCGACTATGGAAAAAGACTGGCCGAACTGGCGATCAAGGCCGCGCAGTCGCGCCAGAAGGCGGGCCAGAAAGTCGAGAAGCGCAAGGGCTCCGGCGTCGCGGTTCTGCCCGGCAAACTGACCGATTGCGAGAGCAAGGACATCAGCCACAACGAAGTTTTTCTTGTCGAGGGCGACTCGGCCGGTGGCAGCGCCAAGATGGGCCGCGACAAGGAATCGCAAGCCATCTTGCCGTTGCGCGGCAAGGTGTTGAACACCTGGGAAGTGGAGCGCGACCGGCTCTTCGCCAACAACGAAATTCACGATATCTCGGTCGCCATCGGTGTCGATCCGCACGGACCCGACGACACGCCGGACATGAGCGGCCTCCGCTACGGCAAGGTTTGCATCCTGAGCGATGCCGACGTCGATGGTTCGCACATCCAGGTGCTGCTGCTGACGCTTTTCTTTCGTCATTTTCCGAAGCTCATCGACGCCGGTCACGTGTACGTCGCCAAGCCGCCGCTGTTTCGCGTCGATGCGCCGGCGCGTTCCAAGAAGCCGGCTTCGAAGGTCTATGCGCTGGACGAAGGCGAGTTGGTTGCCATCCTCGACAAGCTGCGCAAGGACGGCGTGCGCGAAGGCGCCTGGAGCATCAGCCGCTTCAAGGGGCTGGGCGAAATGAACGCCGAACAGCTATGGGAAACCACGCTCAACCCTGACACGAGGCGTCTGATGCAGGTGCGGCTGGGGCGGCTCAGCTTCGCCGACACACAGGGCGAGATCACCAAGCTGATGGGCAAGGGCGAGGCCGCCGCCAGACGCGAGCTGATGGAGTTGCGGGCCGATGACGTCGAGATCGACGTTTAGCTTTTGGACCGCGGCAGTCGCTCTGCTGTTGGCGCTGGGCCAGCACGCCGCGATGGCGGCCGACATCTTCGGCTACATCGACGAAAAGGGCGTGGCGCATTTCGCGGCCGAGAAGCTCGACTCGCGCTACCAGATCTTCTTCAAGGGCGGCCAGAGTTTCGACACGGCCAATGGCCTGGGCCGGCGCGGCAGGCCGGATGCGTCGAGCGGCATGGTGCCGCCCGCTTCGCAAACGTTGATCGCGCTGTTCGAGGCATCGCCGACTTACAAGACCGCGAAGACCGCCTTGCGCGACGCGTCGCAGCGCCACGCAATCGACTACGAGCTGCTGCAGGCGTTGATCGCGGCCGAGTCGGGTTTCGATGCGCAAGCGGTCTCGCCGAAGGGCGCCATCGGCCTCATGCAATTGATGCCCGCGACCGCGCAGCGTTACGGTGTGCAATCCGACAAGAAGAGCAGCGTCGAGGCCAAGCTGTTCGATCCGCGGGTGAACATCGCGGCCGGCTCGCGTTATCTGCGCGATTTGATCTCGATGTTCCCGGGCGAGCTCGACCTGGCCATTGCGGCCTACAACGCGGGCGAGGGCGCGGTGCAGCGTGCCGGCAACAAGATTCCCAATTACAAGGAGACGCAGAATTACGTGAAGACGGTGCTGCAGCTCTATGCTTATCTGAAGCCGGATGCCGGCGCCACGTACGGCGCTCGTGGCGGCAAAGTGCCCGGTCGGGTGCGCATGGAAATCGGCGGGGCGCTGGGACGCGGCAACATGCCGCCGGCGCAACGCGCGCAGATGCCGACCATGCCCTACGCGCCGCAAACGTCGGCCGAGCCTTCGACGTCTTTGGCTTTGCCTTCGTCTGTCCCTGCGCCTTCTCTGCCCCGTGCGGCCTTGCCCATGACACCGCCGCCGACCTCGCCCTACATGCCCGAGGTGCCCGTGACGGCACCGCCGGCCACCCAGTAACCTTTTTTTCTTCGAACCGACTGTGACGATGGACTCCCAACCTCCGCTCGACCTCACGAGCCCGCCTGACAGCGATGGCGACGGCACCACGCTGACCCTGGCCGACTACGCCCAGACCGCCTACCTCGAATACGCGCTCAGCGTGGTCAAGGGCCGCGCGCTGCCCGATGTGTCCGATGGCCAGAAGCCGGTGCAGCGGCGCATCCTCTATTCGATGTCCCGCATGGGGCTCGGTTTCGGCGGCACGAATGGGGCAGTGGGCGCAAAACCGGTCAAGTGCGCGCGTGTGGTGGGCGACGTGCTCGGCCGCTTTCATCCGCACAGCGACCAGGCCGCCTACGACGCGCTGGTGCGCATGGCGCAAAACTTCTCGCAGCGCTATCCGCTGGTCGACGGCCAGGGCAACTTCGGCAGCCGCGACGGCGACGGCGCCGCGGCCATGCGCTACACCGAGGCACGGTTGGCGCGCATCACCAGCCTGTTGCTCGACGAGATCGACGAAGGCACGGTCGACTTCATCCCCAACTACGACGGCAGTACGGAAGAGCCGCGCCTGCTGCCCGCACGCCTGCCGTTCACGCTGCTCAACGGAGCGAGCGGCATCGCGGTCGGCCTGGCCACCGAGATCCCGAGCCACAACCTGCGCGAGATCGCCGACGCCTGCGTGGCGCTCATCAAGACGAACGGCAAGCTGAGCGAAGAAGAGTTGCTGGCGATCGTGCCTGGCCCCGACTACCCAGGTGGCGCGCAGATCATCAGCCCCGCCAGCGACATCGCCGAGGCGTACCGCACCGGCCGCGGCTCGCTCAAGGTCCGCGCGCGCTGGAAGATCGAAGAGCTGGCGCGCGGCCAGTGGCAGCTGGTTGTCAACGAGCTGCCGCCCGGCGTCAGTACGCAGAAGGTGCTCGAGGAAATCGAGGAGCTCACCAATCCGAAGATCAAGGCCGGCAAGAAAGCGCTGAGCGCCGACCAGACGCAGCTCAAGGCCGCGTTGCTGTCGGTGCTGGACGTGGTGCGCGACGAGTCGAACAAGGACGCGGCGGTGCGACTGGTGTTCGAGCCCAAGACGTCACGCATCAGCCAGGAAGATTTCGTGACCACGCTGCTGGCGCAGACGTCGCTGGAAACCTCGTCGTCGATCAACATGACGATGGTCGGCATCGATGGCAAGCCGACGCAGAAGTCGCTCAGGCAGATGCTCAACGAGTGGATCGCCTTCCGCGAGATCACCGTCGAGAAGCGCTCGCGCCATCGCCTGAGCAAGGTACTGGACCGCATCCACATTCTCGAAGGCCGGCAGCTGGTGCTGCTGAACATCGACGAAGTGATCGCGATCATTCGCGCAGCCGACGACCCGAAAGCGGCGTTGATCGCGCGCTTCGCCCTGAGCGAGCGGCAGGCCGAGGACATCCTCGAGATCCGTTTGCGTCAGCTGGCGCGGCTCGAAGCGATAAAGATCGAGCAGGAGCTCAAGGGCCTGAAGGAAGAGCAGAAAAAGCTCGACGACATTCTTGGCAGCCCGACTGCATTGCGTCGCTTGCTAGTGAAAGAAATCGAAGCCGACGCCAAGCTATTCGAAGACCCGCGCCGCACTTTGATCCAGGCCGAAAAACGTGCCATTGCCGAGGTGAAGGTGATCGATGAGCCGGTTACCGTGATCGTGTCGCAGAAGGGCTGGGTCCGCGCTCAAAAGGGCTGGGCCAGCGAGAAGGTGGTCGCGGGCACGACGCCTGCGGAGTACGCATTCAAGTCCGGTGATGCGCTCTACGCCGTCTTCGAATGCCGAACGGTCGACACGCTGCTCGTGTTCGGCACGGCCAAGGAGAAAGGCGTCCGCGTCTACACCGTGGCGGTGGCATCGCTGCCCGGCGGCCGCGGCGACGGACAACCCGTGACGACGCTGATCGAGCTCGACAGCGGCACCCAGGTCGCGCACTATTTCGCCGGCCCGGCCAGCGCCAGCCTGTTGCTCGCCAACACCGGCGGCTATGGCTTCATCGCGACGGTGGACAACATGATGTCGCGCCAGCGCGGCGGCAAGGCCTTCTTCGACGTCGGCGAGGGTGAGCAGCTCTGCCGTCCTTCGCTGGTGCACATCGGCGAAAAAAGCGCCCATGCGGGCGAAGCGATACCCACCGCCACGCACGTGGCCTGCGCATCGACCGGCGGACGCATCCTGACCTTCGAGATCGCCGAGATGAAGAACCTGCCGAAGGGCGGCCGCGGACTGACCCTGATCGACCTCGAAGCCAAAGACACGCTGGCCGGTGCGGCCGCCTACACGCGCAGCGTAAAAATCGAAGGCATCGGCCGCGGCGGCAAGGAACGCGACGAGACCCTGGAGATTCGTACCCTCAACAATGCGCGCAGCAGCCGTGGCCGCAAGGGCAAGGCGGCGGACCTCGGCTTCAAGCCGACCAGCGTCGTCCGCGTCTTATAAGCACGGCAAGAAAGAAACGGCCATGGAATTCGGCGTCGTCGGCATCTCGTTTTTTCTGGTGGCATGCATCGGCAGCTTCGCGCTGTCGCGTTGGCTCAGCAAGCGCCGTCGTGCAGACCGGCGCAACCGCGAGCGCCTCGCCAGCGAGGCGGTGCAGAGTCGCCAGGTTCGTCGCGCGCGGCAACGGCGCGGCGGCTAGAAACCGCGCGGTTGGCTGGCAAAGTCGCAGTCGGCAGAGCCGCCGACATGTCAGGCGTCCGAGGCGTCTCAGGCGGACATCAGCGGTCCGTTGCCGCCGGTCATGGGTGCGTCTACCGCCGACATGCCAGCCGCGATCACAGCCAGCAGTGTGTCGCCGAAGCCACCGCGCGCGCGGGCATTCCGACGCGCGCTGGTGCTCACGCGCGGGGCCGCGCTCCACGCGATGCGGGCACCCGCGGCCTGTAGCGCTTCGACCAGCGCCACGTCTTCGCTGCACGCCAGTGGCCTGAAGCCACCCACGCGGCGGTACGCTTCGGCCGACACGCCCAGGTTGGCCCCGTGAATATGGCGGTGCCCGTCGGCATCCGTGTAGGTGCGGGCGAAATGGTCGCGAATGAACTCACTGTGAGCGCCGTGTGCGCTCCAGTCGTCGATGCCGATCGAGCCGCACACTGCGTCCGCCTCCTGCGCCAGTTGCTTCACCAGCCAGTCGGGCGAAACGATGGTGTCTGCATCGGTAAAAGCGAGCCATCGCGCGCCGTCTTCCATCATCCGGGTGGCACCGGCCGCGCGTGCCATGCCGACGTTGCGGACAGACAGCGGCAAGGTCGTGACATCGTGCGCTGCGCCGTAGGTTTCGACGATGGCGCCGGTGGCGTCGTCGCAGCTGTCGAGCACCACCATCACGCGCACCGGCTCGCAGTTCAGTGCCGGATGAGTGGCCGCCTGCGTCACGGCAGCCAGCGTGGCGCCGATGTGATCGGCCTCGTTGTGTGCGGGGATGACGATACCAATCATCGAATGCCTTCCAGTTGTGCCACCGAACGGCTGTCGCGGGACCACACCCGCAACAGGAAATCGTCTTCGTCGTGGCGCACGCATTGCGGGAGGCCGATGTCGGCCAGCGCGGCGTGCACCGCTTCCGTGGAAAGAGCGCGCTCCGAGAAGTCGGGCCGCCAATCGCACGCCACAAGCACCCCTTCTGCAGAGAGCGATGCGGCGCAGCAACGCGCCACACGGTGCATGGCCGCGGCGTCGAGAAAGTAGCCGACTTCGCTCAACACGATGAGGTCGAAGGGCGCGTCGGCAGCAGGCCAGTCGCGCGGCAGCACGTGTTTGTCGACGCGCACGTTGTCGAGCGCTTCGGTGCGCTCGCGTGCGGCTGTCACGGCGTTGTCGGAGAAGTCGCTTGCCAGCACATGGTCGCAGCGCGAGGCGAGTTCGACCGTCAGCTCGGCCGCCCCGCAGCCAGGCTCGTAGGCGAGGCCGTAGCGTGGGTGCGGCAACGCGGCCATCAGCACGGCCCGCTTGCGCTGCTCGTACCAGCGCGTGCGCAACGCGTACGGGTCGGCGCTGTGGCCGTACATCGCGTCGAAGTACGCGGTCTTGTCGGTCATGGGGGCAGGCGCGGTCATTCGAAGACCACCTCGAACGGGCGCGCCGCGCGTGCGACCGTCGTGCTGCGAAGGATCGGTCCGGCTCCGGTCGACGCGTCGGGCAAGAGCTGGCTCCTGAAGGCCTGCACGGCATGGCGTTTGCGCTCGGCAGCATCGGCATCGAGCACGATGCGGCGCGCCCGACTCCAGGGGAGACGCGTGTCGGCGGGCTTGGCCCAATGCCACGCCCACACCGGCACTTCGATGAGGCGTGCACCGCTGTGCAGCGATGCCACGGAACAGGCATCGCCGGTGGCTTCATGGTCCGGATGGCCGTCGCGGCGCCAGGTGGTGAAGAGCACGTCGTCGGCCGTGAGCAGCGGCGCAAGCCGTTCAGCGAGCAAATCGCGATAGCCCTCGATCTGGCCATCGGGCAGGCCGAGTCGCACGGGCTCGGTAGCGATGCCGAGCCGATTCAATGCGATCCGGCTTTCATGCGGCCGCTCGCGCACCAGCCGTTCTACCGGCCATTCGGTAGAGCCGACATGGCTCGCAGTGCCGTCGGTGACGGCGACGATCAACACGGGTGTGCCGAGCCGGGCGAGCTGCGCGAGCAGCCCGCCAACCGCCAGGATTTCGTCGTCCGGATGCGGCGCCACCACCACTGCACGTGCGCCGTGCGGCACCATCTCGCTGGCCGTCAGGGCGGGCAGTTGCGTCAGGCGCGGCCAGCCCAGCCATTCGGCTTCAGTGGTGCCGACGCCTTCGATGGCGCGGTCGTTTGGCACGGAGATCACAGCATCCATGACGCGGCTTTCGATTCCAGCGCCAGCGCGCCGAGCGAGGCCAGATCGCGCTCAGCGTGGCTTTGTCGCAGGAACACCGGCAAGTCGGCCATGGCGCGGGCGAAGCGAGCGTCGCGGCACAGCGGCCCGGCGCCGAGTGCGCGGCCCGCGTGGTGGATCACTTCTTCGGCGGCATGCTCGACCACCAGCCGCGCACGCATGGCGACGGCCTGTGCATCGGCATCGCGATGCGTGTCGATCCACTCCGCCGATGCCCGCAGTACCGCCGCGGCACCTGCCAGCGCCACATCGATGGCGCCGAGATGCGCCAGTCGGTGCGGTGCCTTGCTGCCACCTGAACGCTCGTGCACGGTTCGGGCAATGCCCCAGGCGCCGCCGTACCAGCACGCAGCGATGCCGGCGTCGCCATGCCAAAAGCCGGTACGTCGCGTGTAGTCACCGGGCTGGCCGAGTTGCGTGGCATGCGCGCCATCGAAGCGGACATCGACGCTCGCGCTGCCCGCCATGCCGACGGCGTGCCAGCCTTGTTCTGTCACCGTGACGCCCGGTTGCTGCAGGGATACCGCAGCGAGGCAGGGCTCGCCGGCAGCGTTCCATCCGCTGACCACGGCGTGCGTGACGCTCGCCGCACCGGAGCACCACGCCTTGGTTCCGTGAAGGCGCAGCTTCGGAGAAGCGGCATCCGTCGGGGACAGCGACGAAGCCGAAGTCGCGGGGGATCGTGAAGGGCTACCGTGCGCTTCGAAAGCGACGCGAGCGTCCGGTGGCTCGGCACACCAGGTCGCCCACAGTGAGCCGTCCGGCGCGTCGCCTCCGAGTTCCGCCAGGATGGCGAGCGCATCGGTGTGACCTTCGAACAGCTTGACCAGAGAGAGATCGTGCGCCGCGACCGCCGCGAGTGCTCTCCACCGCTTCAACGTTTCGCCCGCGCCCGGCAGGGGCAGCCGATCTGCGCCAGCTTCGACCAGCGCTGCCAGCGTCAGATCGTGGCCATATTGCTTTTGCAGGCGCTCGAATCGGTCGTCGGTCACGGGAGCAAGCATGGGGTGGTCCCTCGGTCTCTTTGTTGTCTGGTTGTCGTGTTGCGCAGCGGAGTGAGCTTTGAGTTGCCCGCGAAGTGGAAAGACCGTACGTGTGCGTTCGAACGCGTCCCGTCGGCGCAGCGCGCCGCCGTTTGTAGGGAGGCGCATCGGCCATGTCGTAGGTCCTTAGCCCATGCGATGCGCCTGGCGCCGACGGCTGTAGATACGTTGCCGAATCTCCCACATTGGTCATAGACCGTCCGACGCATTGCCGCTTGGAGCGGCCCATGAAAACATCCCGCGCTGGACAACGAGGACCCGGATGGACGACACCATCAAGCAGCTGGTCGCGGAGCGCCGCATCGCACTCGAAGGCACCGACGACGGGCGCCGGCCGTGGGGTCTCGCGTTGTCGGGCGGCGGCATCCGGAGCGCTACCTTCTGCCTCGGCATGCTGAAGGCGCTGGCACGACGAAGACAACTCCTCAGGTTCGATCTGCTTTCGACGGTTTCGGGCGGCGGCTACATCGGCTCGACCTTCGGCCGCCTGTGCACGCGCGCCACTACGCCGGACGAAGTGCGCGCGGTAGAAGGCGCCTTCGCTGAAGTCGACAACGTGCGCTTCGGCTGGTGGCTGCGCAGCAATGGGCGCTACCTGATTCCGGGCGGCATGCGCGACACGCTCTTCGCTGTCGCGCTGTACCTGCGCAACCTGCTCGGCACGCACATCGAGATCGCGATTGCGGCGTGCCTCATCGGCCTGGGGCTCGCCTGTGTCGACCTGGGCCTGTGGGAAGCGATGGCACGCACCGTCGATCTCGACAACGCAGAGACGGTGATCGCGCCGGTGCGATGGGCCACGCAACTGCCCACGCTTTGGCTGATGCTGCTGGTGCCCTGGGCGCTGTCGATCGTGCTGGCCGATGCGTACTGGTCGGTGCGCGACCGGCCGTCTGTAGGGACCATCGTCGGCATGATGGCGCTGTGGTGCGCGCTCTTTGGCGCCGCGTTCTATGTCGGCCCGACGCTGGAGCTGCAATACAGCGCGCTGGTGTGGCTGGTGCCGGCTTTCGGCGGCTTCGCGGCAACCTGGGTGATCGCGCTCGGATGGGTGCTCTATCGCACTCTGCGCGGATGCGCGGCGGCCGCGATGCGCAATGAACTCACCGACACGCTGGCCTCGATGCTGTACCTGATGCTGGTGCTCGGATTGCTTGGCGCACTCGATCGCAGTGCCTGGTGGCTGGCCGCGGAAACGCGCGAAACGCGGGCCTCGTATGGCGGCGTGCTGCTGATCGGCGCGGCCGCGCTGCGCGGTGTGTTGCCCATGCTCTACAGCGGCAAGAGCGAGCTGCCGGGCGTCGGTCGTCAGCTGCTGATGACGCTCGGAAGTTTGTTCGGATTGATCGTCGCTTTCTGCCTCGCCGCATGGTGGATCGCGGTGCTCTACGCGGGCGTGCTGCTCCCCGTGTTCACTGAAGATGGGCTGGAGTTTTCGCGGGGCTGGGTCTGGCTTGCGACGATATTCGTCGTCGTCTTCGGCTATGCGTGGATGACGGGACGCAACTTCGCGTTTCTCAATTTGTCGTCGCTGCACATGTTCTACAAGGCGCGCATCGTGCGCGGCTATCTGGGTGCGGCCAACAAGCATCGGCTGGGCGCCAATCCGCTCGACGGGCTGTCGGCGTTGTCGCCGCCGGAGGTGCCGGTCGGCTCGGTCGACGACGACGACGATCTGGCGCAACTCAAGTACGCGCCGCACCGCTTCGGCGGACCTGTGCACTTCATCAACGTGTGCATCAACCAGACGCACGACCCCAAGCAGAAGCTCTTCAACCGCGATCGCAAGAGCCTTCCGTTGACCATTGGCCCGCTGGGCTGGATGCAGGCGGTCGGCGCGCCCTGGGCCAAGGCGCGGGGCGATGCGGCGCTCACGGTGGGTGCATGGACTGCCATATCCGGCGCGGCGTTCGCACCCGGACTGGGTCGCATGACGAAGCGCGGCATCGCGGCACTGTCGGTGTTCGCGGGACTGCGGCTGGGCTATTGGTGGAACAGCGCGAAGGCCGGCATTCTGCAGGTTGGTGCGGCGCGGCATGCGACGACCTTCCTGATGAAGACGCGCTTCATGCTGTTCGAATGCTTCGGTGCTTTTCCGGGCAGCGGATCGGCCAATTGGTATCTGAGCGACGGCGGTCATTTCGAGAATACCGGCGTGTATGCGCTGCTGCGGCAGGAGGCCGAACTCATCGTCGTGGCCGACTGCGGCGCCGACCCCAACTACCGCTTCAACGATCTTGAAAACCTCATCCGCCGCGCCCGCATCGACCTCAGCGCCGACATCGTTCTGTTGAAGCCGTGCGTCGATGCCGACTGGCCCCACGTCGGCGTCTTCGGCTCGCTCAATGACCTGGCATCGACCAACAGCCAAGCGTGCCTCGCCCTGGCGCGCATCGACTATGAGAGCGGCCTGCGCGGCCACATGGTTCTGGTCAAACCCAACATGTCGGCCGAGCTGCCGGTCGACCTCGTCAACTTCAAGGCGGCGAATCCGCTCTTTCCGCAACAGCCCACAACCGATCAGTTCTTCGACGAAGCGCAGTGGGAAAGCTACTTCAGGCTCGGTGCTGAAATCGGCAACAGGCTCGATGGCGAGATGCTGTCGCGCATCGCTCACGGCACGCACGACCTGTTCAAGATCGACGACGGGCAGATCGGGCCGGCGCTGGCACATGCGAACGCCGTCAGCGCGGTGAACGCGGCCAATGCGGCCGCAGCGACCGGCGCCGGTGGCGCGAATGGCGCCGTCGCCACCGTCAGCCGGCTGCAGGCGCGGGTGCTCAAAGCAGGTGCGGTGACGGCATCGATCGGTATCGGCACTGCCGCCACCTTCGGCGTCGCGGCATGGCAGGGCATCGACAGCTGGCGCACGCAGGCCGCGCAAAAGCAAAGCGCGGAGGCAACCGCGTTCAAGGACCTGACCGACCGCTGGGCCAAGCTGCGAATCAACGCACCGCCGGGCGAAGCGCCTTCGTCGTTGGCCGGCGAACTGCTGCGCACGGGCGACCTGTTGTGCCGATCGGGCAGCGACAACTTTCTGGCGAACTTCAGGTTGTCGGTGCACATCGTCGACGATGCAAAGAAGGCCTGCGCACAAGAACTGGAAAACGCGGGCGTCGGCATCGGTACACCGGTCGATCCAGACAAAGTGAGCGTCAGCCCGGCGTGCGCGCGATTGCTCAGCCCCGACAACGACATCGGTTGCCTGCAACCCGCGCCGTCGACGGCCTGCGCACCGCGCTACTGGGCGCGCGACTACACCGGCGTGACGCCGGCGCAGTCGAACTGCAGCGGCCTGGGCGCAGGGGCGGGTTCTTTTGCCGAGGCGTTATGGACCCGGCTTCGGGCGCCGTTCGATGCGCGGCGGGTGGCGTTTCGGGGGGCGGGTGCGGCGCTGGAGCCGCCACCTTTGCCTTCGCGGACACCGACCCCGTCGGCGACTGGGCCTGAGCCGGTCGGCTCGGCGACGCCACCCATCACCGCTGCCGTACGAGAGACGCAACGCCCACCGCCGTCATCGACCGCGTGCAGAGGAGCGCTGGTCTACATCCAGATCTTCGGCCCTGAATCGCGAGATGCGGCCCGTGCTTTCCGACCTGCGTGGCGCGCGCTGGGTGCTTCGGTGCCGCCGATCGAAGACGTGCTCGCCAGCGCACGCAC